>CAINVS010000697.1 GCA_903854205.1 uncultured Bacteroidota bacterium
AAAAAGCGAACGTGCGGTGGTTCCTAAGCATCAACGCCGAAACGTTACCCACTGAAGTACGAGAAAGCGGCAAACGCACATACCGCTCCCTGACTTTGGACGGACAAGAAATCGAATTCAGCGATGGCTTCACCGATTTACATACCAGCAGTTACCGCGATATTCTCGCCGGCCAAGGTTTCGGTTTGAAAGATGCTGCACCGGCGATTGAATTGGCACATAATATACGGAATGCGAGCCCGGCAGGACTTCAAGGAGATTACCATCCGTTAGCAAGTCAGCCTTACGCGAAGCATCCATTTGAATCCTAATAAATCGCTTACAACACATCGTACGAAATGAAAATATTAGTTACCGGTACAGCAGGCTTTATTGGATACCATTTTGCAAACAGAATGGTCAAAGACGGCCATGAAGTAGTTGGCCTCGACAATATTAATGACTATTACGATGTACAATTAAAATACGACCGTTTAAAAGCGGCTGGTATTTCACGCGAAAGCGTACAATACAATCATTTATCACAAAGTAGCACGCAAGAAAATTATAAATTTATCCAACTACAATTAGAGGATGCCGGAAACCTGGAGCGGCTATTTACCCGACAAAAATTTGATATGGTTTGCCACTTAGCGGCACAAGCAGGCGTTCGATATAGTTTGGACAACCCCAAAGCGTATGTGGACAGTAATATTTTGGGCTTTCTAAATATATTAGAAGCTTGTCGATTTCATCCTGTGAAACATTTGGTTTACGCGAGTAGTTCGAGTGTATACGGGGTAAACAAACAACAACCCTATTCGGTAAAAAATAATGTCGATCACCCAATTTCACTATACGCGGCTAGTAAAAAGTCAAACGAATTAATGGCGCATACGTACAGCCATTTATTTAATATTCCAACAACGGGTTTGCGCTTTTTTACGGTTTATGGACCTTGGGGTCGACCAGACATGGCATATTTTAGCTTTGCAAAGGCTATTATAGAGGAAAAAGAAATTCAAGTCTTTAACAACGGATTAAATGAACGTGACTTTACCTATGTGGATGATATTGTAGAGGGTATCGCAAGGGTGATGCAACATATTCCTTCACCGAATCAGGTTGAGGACGTAGTACTCGATCCTTCGATTTCTACCGCACCATATCGCCTGTTTAACATTGGAAATAGTCAACCGGTACAAGTATTAGAGTTTATCGAGACCCTTGAAAAATCACTCGAAAAAACGGCAATTAAAAGGATGGTGGATGCACAGCCGGGTGATGTACTAAGCACTTTCGCCGACGTACAGGACTTAGAGGAAACCATTAAATTTAGACCACAAACCACTTTGAAAGAAGGTATTCAACATTTTTCTGAGTGGTTCAAATGGTATTATAAACGTACAAATTAACCGCATAACATTGTTTTCTTTTCTTAAAAAATATAATACTCTACCTGAATCATATGCTACACTAGGTATAGACATGCATTCGCATATTTTGCCCGGCATAGACGACGGCGCACCCAACCTGGAAACAAGTGTACTACTAATAAAAGGCTTAATGCAACTCGGTTTCGAAGCATTCATCGCCACCCCCCATATTTACCAGGAACTCTACCCCAATACCAACGAAACCATAGAAACCGCCTTACACGATACCCGAAAAGCCCTAAAAGAGGCCGGGATCCAAGTGCGGGTAGAAGCAGCCGCAGAATACATGCTGGACGACCATTTCGAACAACTGCTCGAAACGACACCGCTGCGTACCTTGCCCGGCAACCGCGCACTCATCGAAATGTCGCCCCTCTCTGCGCCACCCAATTTGGACCATATCCTGTTTCGCATGCAACTAAAGGGGTATGTACCCTTGATCGCCCACCCGGAACGCTATTTATTCGTAAAAACCAATAAAGCGCGTTACCACGATTGGCACGACCGCGGATACGAACTGCAACTCAACCTGCTTTCCCTCACCGGATATTACGGACCAAGTGTACGCGACCTGGGCCTCTACCTGTTGAAAAACAAATTGGTGCATTTTGCAGGCACCGATCTACACCATACCAAACACCTCGAATTGTTGGGGAAGACCTTGAAAGATAAAAACTTGCAAAAGTTGCTGCAATACGAAGGGTTGAATAACAAAAATCTATTTCAGAACTAAAATATAGATTGCATGCATACTAAAAACATATTAGTCATAAGCGGATCATTTTTGCTACTTATATTTAGTACTACTGCTTGTGTACACCACCGCGAACTGATCTCCTTCCCAGCCGATCAAATTGTATTTACCAGCCCGGAACAGTTGTCCAACGCCACAACCTTACATGCACAGCCCGATGATTTGTTGCGCATCACCGTGTTTAGTTTTAATTTGGAAGCAGCAGCCCCCTTCAACATTGAGCCCGTTCAAAGCCAGGGGAACAACCAGATGATGCAACAACTCAACAACGCACAAGGCAACTACCCGCTCGAATTATTTAACGGGTATTTTGTCGACCAGGAAGGTTTTATCAACTTTCCGGTATTGGGACGTTTAAAAGTTGGCGGACTAACCATTGCACAAATTGAAAAACTGATTGCAGAAGGTACGCACCCCTATTTAAAAGACGCCGTAGTAAATGCGCGTTTTTTAAATTTCAAAATAACCATCCTGGGCGAAGTAACCAAACCCGGCACCATCCGGGTAAGCAACCAGCGTATCAACATGCTGGAAGCCATCGGTAATGTAGGTGATTTTACCCCTTATGCCAACCGAACCAATGTATTACTCATTCGGGAAGAAAATGGGCAACGCACGTACCAACGTTTTAATTTTCAAACGGACGAAATCTTTCGTTCACCTTATTTTTACCTGAAGCAAAATGATGTGTTGTATGTAGAGCCCATCCGTGCAAAAGTAGCCACGGTGCAAGATCCATTTGCCAGAGGGGTCACATACGGAACAGCCTTTATTTCTATCATTACCCTGGCGATTGCCCTATTTAGATAACCCATTCGCCTGAACATTTCCAACCACGATAATCTTATCCGCTTGCAAGAAAATACATTAAATACACAAAACGACAACCAGAAAGAGCAAGGAATAGACCTGCGTGAATACATTTGGTTGTTGCTGCATAATTGGTACTGGTTATTACTAGGTATAGTTATTGCTTTAATTGCAGCAAGCATGTATTTGCGATATACGCCTAAAATATACAAAGTAACTGCTTCTATTCTAGTAACCGATCCCAAAGAAAGCGGGCTTACCGAGGAAGCCTTGTTAGGTGAACTAGGTTTTAGTAGCAGTTCTCCCATTGAAGATCAATTACAAGTCTTTAAATCGACCAACCTCATGAGGCGGGTGATTGACTCTCTAGATTTACAAAACAAGTTTGTAGGAAACGGACGCATCAAGGATTCCGAAACCTACAAAGTATTCCACCTAATTCGGTTGGACTCGTTGTCCGTGCCCCTCATTTTTGAAATGCGCGTATTGGATTCCATGCATTACAGCGCCAAAACAACTAAACAAATTGATACTACCCTATGTACCTTTGGCGTACCTGAGCGAGTAGAAAACTTTCAGTTTATCCTGCAAAAAAACCAACCCGTTCAAATTGGTACCATTTATAATGTAAGTGCCTTTAGTGCCATTGATATGGCAAGAACCTACACTGGCAAATTATCCGTAGAACTACTTAAAACTGCAAGCGTACTCAACCTTACACTCAATGACGAGCTGCCTAATAGAGCAAAAGATGTACTGAATGAACTAATTGTAGCGTACAACGACGGCGTAGTAGAAGAAAAAAATCTGGCGGGGCGAAATACTTTGGCCTTTATTGATGAGCGTCTTAACTACATTGCCAAGGAACTTTATGAGGTGGAAGCGGATGTTCAAAATTACAAACAAACAAATAAAGTCCCCATTGACTTACCCAGTGCTGCAGAGGAATATTTAGGCCAGGTAAGTATCTTAGATAACCAATTATTAGAAGTAGAGGTACAAACGGGCTTGCTCAACAACATCCAGCAATACCTGAACGATGCCGAAAAACAATACAAACCCCTGCCTGGGAATTCCCAAATTTTAGGGCCTTCTCTAGGAGAGCTGATAAAACAATACAACGAATTATTACTGAAACGTTCTACCCTGATGGAGGCAGCAACTGGCTCCAACCCTGCGGTTAATACCTTTGAAGAGCAATTAGCATTTATTCGGGAAAGTGTGCGTAGTTCGCTCAACAACATGAGCGGAGAACTTCAAAGCCGTAAAAATACCTTGCAAGGCCGCTTAAGTCCTATAGAGCGCCGCATTGGTGCCGTGCCTCGGAATGAACGGGAATTGCTTCAGATTATGCGGCAACAAAAAATTAAAGAAACCCTTTTCCTGTTTTTACTGCAAAAAAGAGAAGAAACAGCCCTTAGTATCGCCGCACAAACAGCTAATGCGCGTTTTTTGAATAATCCTACGAATAACGGCCCCATTTCACCAAAAAGCAAATTATCTTATATAATGGCTTTTTTTTTGGGATTGGGATTACCAACCAGTATTCTAATTTTGCGTAAAAGATTAGACAATAAAGTATACAGTCGAAACGACCTCAATAAACTAACAAACATCCCGTTTCTGGGCATGATTGGGGTACCTAAAGACAGCGCTAGTTCAATTGCCATAAAAAAAGGAAGTCGTACCTCCGTAGCAGAAATGTTTCGGTTATTGCGCACGAATTTATCCTTTAACGCGGTGGGCAGTAAAGAGCAAGTGGTATTAGTAACCTCCAGCGTGAGCGGTGAAGGAAAAACCTTCATATCCATCAACCTGGCGATTACCCAGGCCTTGGCAGGTAAAAAAACCATAATTCTGAGTTTCGACCTGCGCAAACCCAAAGTGGTCCAATACCTGACTGGCCAATCAGAAAGCAAGGGTATTACCAATTGGCTGGTGGATAAAAATCAAGTACTGGATGGGTTAATTAAGCCTGCCCCCGGTATTGAAAACTTGTTTTACATAGGATGCGGCCCAGTACCACCCAATCCCTCGGAGTTAATTTTACAAGAACGCTGTACGGATTTATTTGCGCAGCTAAGGGAACAATTTGAATGTATTGTAGTGGATACCGCCCCCTTAGGCCTAGTAACAGATGCCTTATTGCTCATGCCCATCGTAGACCAAACCTTAATTGTATCACGTTTTGGGGTAAGCAGAAAGCCCTTTATTGAAATGTTGGAAGAATTGTACTCCGCTCAAAAATTAACCCGACCAGGTATCATCCTGAATGGCGTGAAAAAACAAGGGGGGTATGGGTACGGATATGGGTACGGATATGGTTACGGTTACGGTTACGGTTACTATGAGGATGAAAGCAAAAATAAATAGTTTTATAAAATCAATATGAATAACCAAAATACTATAGCAATTAATAAAGTTGGTTTAAAATGTAGAATACATTCCCCTCAATAGAACTAAATTGGCAAGTGAGATCTCACTTCAACGAAAGAAAGTGCAATCAACATTCAAATCAGTTTTAAAATACTAGTGAAATTTGATCTTACTGATCAGTCCTGATTGATAATTTTTATAATTAACACACCAATGCTTTCTAAAAAATCAATACTCATAACTGGCGGTACTGGCTCATTTGGCAAAGCCTTTGTCAAAAAGGTACTTACCCAATGGCCGGATATTAAACGATTGGTCATTTTTTCTCGAGACGAGCAAAAGCAGTTTCAGATGGCCCAGGATTATCCAGTAGATCAGTTTCCACAGGTTCGCTTTTTTATCGGCGACGTCCGTGATTTTGACAGGTTGAAACGCGCATTAAAAGGCATTGACACTGTCGTTCATGCTGCCGCCATGAAACACGTACCCATCGCCGAGTACAACCCGATGGAATGTGTAAAGACAAACATTCTTGGTGCCGAAAACCTCATTAATGCATGCTTAGAATCAGAAGTGGCGACTGTTGTTGCACTTTCGACTGATAAAGCTGCTGCGCCCATTAATCTATATGGTGCCACCAAATTGGCTTCCGACAAACTTTTTGTAGCTGCCAACAATATCCGCGGTTGGAACCCCATCAAGTTTTCGGTTGTTCGATACGGCAATGTTATGGGGTCCAATGGCTCAGTCATTCCTTTCTTCCTGAATCGCCGACAGACAGGAATTCTTCCTATCACCGAACCCACCATGACCCGCTTTAACATCACATTAGAGGAGGGCGTTGATATGGTGCTACATGCTCTTGAGCATGCATGGGGTGGAGAACTTTTTGTACCAAAGATCCCATCTTACCGTATAATGGATGTTGCTGAGGCGATTGGCCCTAATTGTGAAAAAAAGGTGGTAGGTATTCGACCCGGAGAAAAAATACACGAGGAAATGATCACTTCTTCCGATTCGTTTTATACATACGACCTTGGTAAATATTATTCCATCCTACCATCTGTACCACGATGGAATTTGGATGATTATATTAAGCATTTTACTGCATCAAAGGTTTCCGAAGGCTTTTGCTACAACTCTGGAACCAATACCGAATGGGAAACTGTAGAAAGCCTTCGTCGCTTGATTAAAGAACACGTGGATCCAACCTTTGACTTAAGATGAACCCAATTCCATACGGACGCCAACACATTACTGAAGAAGACATCCAGGCAGTTGTTGAAGCGCTGAAATCTGACTATTTGACTCAGGGTCCACGAATAAAGGCCTTTGAAGAAGCCTTTGCTGAGTATGTGGGGGCCAAGTATGCCGTGGCCGTTGCAAACGGGACGGCAGCACTACACCTTAACGCCTTGGCACTTGGGGTTAAACCAGGCCACAAAGTCATCACTACCCCCATCACCTTTGCCGCCTCTGCCAACTGTGTGCGCTATTGCGGTGGGGAAGTTGTTTTTGCTGACATTGACCCCGTAACTTATTTATTGGATTTAAATGCAGTTAGAGCATTACTTGAGGCATCACCAATGGGAACCTATCAAGGCATTATACCGGTAGATTTTGCAGGTCGAGCAGTAAATTTAGAAGCATTTAGAAAACTTGCAGATGAGTTTGGTTGCTGGATAATTGAAGATTCATGTCATTCTCCTGGTGGTTATTTTATAGATAGCAACGGTAAAAGTCAATGTTGTGGAAACGGAAACTTTGCCGATTTGGCCATATTTTCTTTTCACCCTGTCAAGCATATTGCATCTGGAGAAGGGGGTATGATTACTACAAATAACCAAGAGTTGTATTTTAATCTAATGACTCTGAGAACACATGGGATTGTAAAAAACGATACACAATACACTAATAGCATTGAATTTGCAGGTGGCGAAAATTCCTACCCCGGCTGGTATATGGAAATGCAATCGTTGGGATACAATTATAGACTAACAGATTTTCAAGCCGCTTTAGGTCTAAGCCAGCTGAAACGGGCCGATGAAGGGTTATTGAGAAGAAAGGCAATTGCAAAACGATACTGTGAGGCATTCAATGGACAATCTTTTGTACAAGGCCAATCAGGTGTAGTAGAGGGGCATGCATACCATTTATACATTATTGAAGTAGAAAACCGTTTAGGACTATACAACCACCTTCGAGAAAAGCAAATATTTGCTCAAATTCACTATATACCTACCCATTTGATGCCTTATTACAGGCAATTTGGTTGGAAGGAAGGCGATATGCCGAATGCCGAACAGTATTACAAGCATTGCTTAAGCCTCCCTATGTACCCTTCTTTAACCGACGATGAGTTAGATTATGTTATTATGAACATCTTTGCCTATTATGGTATCGCTGGAAACTAATAGACTCATACTTGTTCCACTTAACATGACACATTGTACCGAAAGGTACTTGAGTTGGTTAAATGATCCTGAAATATATAAATACCTCGAAACTAGAGGGAATCAGACAATCTTATCATTAGAGGCCTTTATTAGGCAACAGATTGAGGGAAAAGTTTATATTTGGGCTGTAACTATTAAAGAAAGTGGTAAACATATAGGGAATATAAAAATTGATCCTATCAACCAAAAACACAGCTTTGCTGAATATGGCATCCTCATGGGAGATAAGTCAGAATGGGGGAAAGGTTATGCCAAGGAAGCATCGATGAAGGTAATTGAATACTTTTTAGGAGAAGAAAAACAACTCAGAAAAATTAATCTTGGCGTGGTAAAATCTAACACTTCTGCAGTGAAGTTATACGAAAGCCTAGGTTTTGAAATTGAAGGCGTTTTCAAACAACACGTTAATTATGATGGCATTTATCATGATATTTTAAGGATGGCACTGTTTAATAAAAGAAATCATGATTGAGAAAATTATATTAGGAACAGTTCAGTTGGGATTAAACTACGGGGTAAACAATACATCGGGGTTGCCAAGCAAGACTGATGTTCATAATATTTTAGCCATCGCTCAAGAACATGGGATAACCCAATTAGATACTGCAGCAGCATATGGTGAAGCAGAAAATAGAATAGGAGAATTTCATAGTCAAGCATCTATAAAATTTGACATAAATACAAAATTTGAAAAGGAAAATAATTTTGACTGGAATATTTCATTAAAGCAAAGCATAACTCGTACTGAAGTAAGCAGGTTACACACAATAATGTTCCATTCATTTGAAAGTTACCTAAACAAAAAAAATGAAATCCCTGATTTCTGGGATAGAGGTAGGAATATACTATTCGACAAAATTGGCGTTTCTGCATATACCAATGAAGAATTGGAAAAACTACTGGATGATGACTTTATATCCGTAGTACAATTTCCCTTTAACTTGTTGGACAATAATTATCAAAGAGGTGCTATTTTAAACAGGTTAAAAGATAATGGTAAAGAAGTACACACGCGATCATGTTTTTTACAAGGACTCTTCTTTGTGGAAGAAAACTCAATCCCTGTAAAACTTCGACCATTGGCACCTTATATAAAAGAAATTTCCAGTATTGCAAGCTCAAATAACCTCGAAATTGGACACTTGGCATTACAATATTGCTTACAAAACAAATTGATTGATGGTGTACTAATAGGCTTAGAGAAACCAGAACAGTTGATTCAAAACATCAACTGGAGTTTGAGCAGATTGGATGAATCTATTCTTAATCAGATAGATGCCTTGGTTGTGCCGAATATTGAACTACTTAATCCATCCAAATGGTAAAAACGATTGTCATCACTCAAGCCAGGGTTGGCAGCAGTAGGTTTCCTGAAAAAGTTCTTCAGCCACTTGGAGCATCAACATTGCTGGGAGTGCACCTTCAGCGACTCAGGCAAGCGAAGCACGTGTCGCAAATTGTTGTGGCTACTACTTTTGAAGAAAAATCAGGCGAGATACTTGAAATAGCCAGACAAGAAAACATCTTGGCTTTTCAAGGTTCTACGAATGATGTTCTGGACAGGTTTTATCAAGCGGCGTTGGCGCACCAACCCGACTTTGTTGTCCGTGTAACTTCCGATTGCCCGCTTATTGATCCTCAATTGTTGGACGATGTCATCCAAATGGTTCAATCTCATGACGTTGACTATGGATCAAATATCTTGATAGAGCATTTTCCGGATGGGCAAGATATTGAAGTATTCCGTTTTGATGCACTGGAAAAAGCTTGGAAGGAAGCCAAACTTTCTTCAGAACGGGAACACGTTACGCCCTACATTATCAAAAATTCGGATTACAGAGGCGGGGTTTTGTTTCGTGCTATAAATTATGATGCCCCAGCGAATTATAACCACATTCGGATGACAGTTGATGAACCAAGAGACTTGGTTACCATTCAGTACTTAATAGCCAAACTTGGACAGAACAGGCCTTGGCTAGACTATACCAATTATATTTTTGAGAATCAGGATATCTTTTCGAATCAAGACATCCTGAGAAATGAAGGGTATCTAAAATCAATCCAAAACGATATTTAAAACCAATTGTATGGGAAGTGGACAAGAACTCTACAAAAAAGCAAAGTCATTAATCCCTGGTGGTACAATGCTGCTCTCGAAAAGACCTGAAATGTTTCTTCCAGAGCAGTGGCCTGCCTACTTTAGCAGAACCAAAGGCAATAAAGTTTGGGATTTAGATGATAATGAATACACGGATGTATCCATTATGGGTATTGGAACCAACATTCTAGGTTATAGCCATGATGAAGTAGATGAGGCGGTCATAAGGACGGTTAAGTCGGGTAATATGTCCACATTTAACTGCCCTGAAGAAGTCTATCTAGCCGAGAAATTGGTGGAATTGCATCCTTGGGCAGATATGGTGCGGTTGGCAAGAAGCGGGGGCGAAGCCAATGCTGTGGCTGTTCGAATAGCACGTGCAGCCTCAGGCAAGGACAAAGTAGCTATTTGTGGCTACCATGGTTGGCACGATTGGTACTTATCCGCTAACTTGGGAGATGAGCAAAATTTGGCTGGCCATCTATTGCCTGGCTTAGACCCAGCTGGCGTTCCGCAGGCCTTAAGAGGGACGGTAATACCCTTTAACTACAATAATTATCAGGAACTTCTGAATATAGTGGATACCCACGATGTTGGTGTCATTAAAATGGAAGTATCTCGAAACATGGGCCCTGAAGATAATTTCCTGCAAAAAGTCAGGGACTTAGCAACGGCAAGAAATATCGTACTCATTTTCGATGAATGTACATCCGGATTTAGGCAAACTTTCGGCGGCCTGCATAAGATGTATGGCGTTGAACCCGATATTGCAATGTTTGGTAAGGCGTTGGGGAATGGCTATGCGATAACAGCGATTGTAGGGAGACGATCAGTCATGGAGGCCGCTCAAAAGACTTTTGTAAGCAGCACGTTCTGGACCGAACGAATTGGGCCTACTGCTGCATTGGCAACCCTCAAGGTCATGGAGCGGGAAAGATCGTGGGAAACAATAACACATACTGGGAATCACATTAAAGCGCAATGGCAACAGTTGGCAGATAATCATGGTTTAAAAATATCACAATGGGGCTTGCCTGCACTTGCTGGCTTTAGTTTTGAGAGTCTCAATAATCTGGCATACAAAACATATATCACACAGGAAATGTTAGCTAAAGGCTATTTAGCAGGAAATAGTATATACGTATCTATTGTCCATACACCCGATGTTTTGGCGAAATATTTTGACTTATTGGATGGTATTTTTGCTGATATTCGTCAATTTGAAGATGGACGCGATGTTTTCAAGTTGTTGAATGGTCCCGTATGCCATGGCGGTTTTAAACGCCTAAATTAAAGAGGCAATGGAAAACAAGTATAAAGTGCTTAGTCAACAAGTATTTTCTAATGGCGATTATTCCATTGTGCCAATAAGAATGGAGGATCGGTATGAGATCATGAAGTGGCGGAACGAGCAGATGTACCATTTGCGCCAAAATGAACCACTAATAAAGGAAGAGCAAGACAACTATTTCAGTAATACAATAAGTAACCTTTTTGAAGCAGAAACCCCCAATCAAATTCTTTTTTCTTATACTAAAGAAAATACATGTATTGGCTATGGTGGCTTGGTTCATATAAACTGGGTAGATAAAAATGCAGAATTATCCTTTATTATGGATACTGAAATTGAAGGAACCTCATTTGAAAAGCATTGGTGTATATTCATAAACCTAATAGAAAAGGTAGCATTTCTGGATTTAAAATTTAATAAGATATTTACCTATGCTTTTGATTTACGCCCACATCTTTATTCTGTACTTGTACGTAATGGCTTTGAAGAAGAGGCCCGATTAAAAGAACATTGCCTATTCGACAGCATTTATAGAGACGTTGTTATACACGCAAAGTATAAAAATAAAATTCAATTTCGAGTAGCAGAAATTGATGACTTAACGGTAACATATACTTGGGCATCTAGCCCTATTGTTAGAGAATATGCTCTATCAAAAGGAATTATACCATTTGAAGAACATAAAAATTGGTTTGTTAACAAGATTGCTGATAATAATGCATTCTTTTTAATTGCAACAATTGAAAGCACCCCAATAGGGTTAGTTCGTTTTGATGGCTTAAGCCATCAACAAGTGACTATTAGCTACCTTTTAGACCCTGGCTATCATGGTAAAGGACTAGGGAAACAACTTTTGAGTAGAGGATTATCAAAACTCTACAGAGAGAGGGGAAATATTACTGTCACAGGCTTAGTGCACATAAATAATATTGCTTCAAGGAGAATTTTTGAACAACTATGTTTTCACCAAATTCATGAGAGCGAAGTGCTCTTACGATTCACTAAACAACTATAATAGCTAATATGAGAATACATAATTACCAAATTGATATAAGCAGCAAAGTTTTTATTATCGCAGAACTATCCGCCAACCACAATGGTAGTCTTGAGACGGCAATAGAAACTATACGTGCCGCCAAACGTGCAGGTGCTGATTGCATCAAGTTACAAACCTATACTGCAGATACCATAACTATTGATTCAAACAAGGAAGACTTTATTATCAAAGGGACAATTTGGGAAGGAAAAAATCTATATCAGCTCTATCAAGACGCATACACGCCATGGAATTGGCATGAAGAACTATTTCGCGTTGCTCGCGAAGAAGGCTTAATTTGTTTCAGCAGCCCCTTTGACAAAACGGCAGTCGATTTCTTAGAATCGTTGGACACACCTGCCTATAAAATCGCATCATTCGAAATCACGGATATTCCACTGATTGAATATGTGGCATCGAAAGGTAAGCCAGTCATTATTTCCACAGGAATTGCTACGCATGATGATATTGTTTTAGCACTGGATGCTTGCAATCGAATGGGTAACAACGATATCGCTCTATTGAAGTGCACCTCGAGCTACCCTGCACCAATAGAAGAAGCCAACATGATTATGGTAAAAGATATGGCGGAGCGTTATGGCGTACTGACCGGTTTGTCGGACCATACGATGGGAAGTACCGTACCTGTGGTGGCTACCTGTTTTGGGGCTAAAATCATTGAGAAACATTTCATTCTTGATCGGTCGATTGGAGGCCCAGATGCATCTTTTTCTATGAATGAAGAAGAGTTTACGCAAATGGTGAAAGCAGTTCGCGAAGCAGAAAAAGCGATTGGTGTTGTGGACTATAACTTGACGGATAAACAAGCAAAGGGCAAGGTATTTAGTCGGTCACTTTATGTAGTGAAGGATATCAATGCTGGAGAAATACTAACGGAAGACAATATCAGAAGTATCCGTCCTGGGTTTAGTTTACATCCCAAACATTACACTAAAGTTCTGGGTATGGTGGCCAAATCAGATATGAAAAAAGGGGAACGCTTGCACTTTGATTTGTTGGTTTAAACATGGCCTAAGATGTCCCAAGTGGGAAATAGAAGTGTAGCATTTAATGCAGTTATCATCACCGCTCAAAGGATTGCATCTGCAGTTCTTGGACTAGTCACGACACCGATCATTCTTTCGGTTTTAGGCGTTGAAGATTTCGGCCTTTTTACCCTCATTGTCGGGTTTGTTGCATCTCTTGCCTTTGTTAATTGGAGCCTTTCGTCAACAACGCAACGATATGTTGCCTTCGCGGTAGGCGAGGGCAATATTGAGAATCAAAAAAAGGCATTCAACAATGCCATGATTATCCACATTATTTATGCCACAATTATATGCCTAGCAATCCTATTCTTTGGTGTTTTTTTTATAGACAGATTGCTCAATATTCCTATTGGAAAGGAAACCGTTGCTCGGAACTTGATGTTTATTGTTGCCGCAACCACATTTATATCCATTATTAGCGTTCCATACGAAGGCGTATTACGAGCAGTTGAAAACTTTGTGCTCTATGCGCTATTAAATTTACTCGGATCTATACTAAAATTAGGAATTGCAATTGCATTGCTTTTTTTACCGGCTGGTATAGAAAAATTAGAAGTTTATTCAGGGCTTCTTATGACATCCGCACTCCTGGTTTTGATTGTAAATATGATAGCCAGCAGCCGAAAGTACCCCATTGCCAAACTATCTTTCGGATATTATGACCCTTCGGTACTTAAAAATATGGTGTCATTCATGGGTTGGAATTTATTAGGTTCGTTGGCTATTCTAAGCAGAAATCAGGGCGTGTCCGTATTGTTGAATATATTTTTCGGCGTTATCGTTAATGCCGCTTATGGAATAGCGATGCAGATTAACTCTGCAATGGGGTTACTGACTCAAGGAATAACAGGAGCAATAACGCCCAAAATATTGAAAGGCGCGGGGAACGGGGATACAATAGAAATGGTAAGGAGGATGATACAGATGACTAAATGGGGTATGATTTTTTCCTCTTTTTTTGCACTTGTTTTTTTAAACCAAGCCCAATTCTTGCTGTCAATGTGGTTGAAGGTAGTACCTGAAGGAGCAGTTCTGTTTTCGCAGTTAATTATTTTGTTCAGTATGTCCACATCTTTATCGGGCGGCTTACAGACGATTTTTAATGCCATTGGGAAAGTTCGGGCTTATAATATTTTTGTGAGTACGGTTCTTCTTTTGAACTTACCCATTGCATACTTACTATTTCAATGGGGATACGAAAGCTACTCAATCATGATTGTTGCAATTTGCTTGGAACTATTAGCCATGATGGTACGCCTTGTTCTATTGAAACGATATGTTAACTATTCAATCCTGTCTTACCTTTTTGAGGTATTGGTCAAAACACTTCTGCCTACTTTTGTCGTCTTCCTGTTTTTAAATAGGTTAATTGATTTTGTGCATGATCCATATTCGAAGTTTCTTCTCAATGTGCTAGGTGTGGGACTCGTCCAATCAACCGCAGTATATATTTTGATGCTCAACAAAGATGACAAGCGACAAGTAGGTTTGTTACTTAGCCGGTTCAAAATGAAAAAAAACTTATCATGAAAAACATATTATTTGCCATATATACAGAGTACCAATTGCTCCTTACCATAAATGAGGTATTGACTAAATATACTTCGGATATTTACCAAGTTTCTTTTTTAATAAAGCGTTCAAAAAAGAATGGGCGTTTAAACCAAGAATTAAATTTATTGGCACTACCAATAAAAGTGACTTTTTGGGATCACGACTTGGATGTAAACACTCAGTTACCAACTGCATTAAAGGATATACTAACAGGCCTGACAGAAATCAATTGGGACACTTTTGTCTATTTCCAAGAAGAAGATCCTCTTACCGTTATCCTAGCCACTAACTTTCAAGCAAAAGGTACAAAAAACTACCTTTATCAGGATGGGTTGAAGCCATATAACCCTATGAAGTCAAGATCTTTGGGGCAAATAAAAAGCAATATAAAACAAACAATTTGGCTGTGGAAAAATGGATTCAAAATTGATTCCTTATTTTCTTTCATTTATTGCCATAAATATGCTTTTTTAAATGCTACAAGCAAGGCCTTTTTAACATTTCCCGATTCCTACCAGAATTGGAACAATAAACCAGTTGAGAAAATAGCAGTAATAAAGAATGATCCTTTAAAAAGGAAACTAGAAGAAATTTTCCTTTGGGATGATGCTCTCATAAAGAGAAAAGAAAAGACAATATTTTTTGTTTCTCAATTCATGAGAGACGATGGCACTTTTGAACTTTTGCTGCTAGAATACTTGATAAGCAAGTTCTCAGATTACACCATATTCATCAAATTTCATCCACTGACTTTGCAGTGGGATATACCTTTTGTTGAAAAGGTTAGAGCCCTTGGAAAGATTAATGACATCCAAATTATTGACTCAAAAGTTCCTGCTGAACTGTTCATCATGCAATTGACGGATTCAATTATCATATCCTCAATATCAACTTCTATGTTTTTAGACAATCCGTCATGTCGCTTCTATTACACTTATGAAATTGCAAGAAAGTACATACCTAGATTTGGAAGGTACAATACGATGAATCCAACCTCTCATGTGAAAACGGTACAATCTTTCGAAGAAATTGAGTAAATTCGACCGTATTGCCCAGCATCAAAATAGATTGATGCTAAACTATTTGTTATTGCTCTTTTGGCCTTTTGGTGTGTTGTTTTCTGCCCTGAAAAGAGTGGAACACAAATCATATAGGTTGGTCTTAAGCCTTTTAGGGTTCTATTTAGGATATTCAATGATTATACGAGCCGGAAGTGACGGTAGTCGAATTGGGACAAGGTTCGGTAATAATGTTGGCTATTCTTTAAATGATTTTGTCCAAATCCTTGCGAATACTTACTCTGGAGGTGAAGGTAATCCAGATTTTTACCTAACCAGTATCTCCTTTATAGTATCACGAGTCACCGACAGTCAGCATTTTTATTTTGGCGTTTTAGGGTTTATCTATTTTTATTTTTTCTTTAAATTTTACGGCAGGCTTACGACATATCTCAAGGGGCAAGGCGTAGTCCCCAATTGCAATTACTTGTTGTTGATATTAATATTTGGGATTTGTTTGATATATCCATTCTCTGCAGGCATAAATGCCGTTCGATTTCCATTGGCAACTTTTGTCTATTTGTATGCTGTTATTAGTTTTATAATGTACGAAAAATTTAAGTACATAATTATAGCCATATCAACTTTTTTAATTCACTGGGCTTTTATTCCCATGGTATTGGTACTTTTGTTATTCCTTTTAATTAGAAACATTAGTAAATTATATGTGCTAAATTTTCTACTGGTAATGGTTTTTTCAACAAGCTTTTTCCTAAATAGTAGTGTTGTTAAAGATACCCCCCTTGGAGGAGAAACCATATCGGGCAAATTAGAAATCTATTCCAATGAGCGGTACATTCAGGATAGAGAGGAGCGTTTTGCCAAACTAAACTGGTATATCAGACTAGCAAATTCACTACCTTACTACTTTTCAATCTTAGTGTTGATGCTTACTCAAGTTTCCTCCTTCGCCATAAAACTCAATAAGCAGACCAAGGCATGGTTTATTCTATCTGCGCTATTTATAATAATTAGTTTCGTCATCGGTGGGGAGGCAGATCCAATCAATAATCGATATACTAAAATATCCTTTATGTCATCTGTGATCTATTTAGCCTTTCTTTATGTAGGAAATCCTAAAAGTAAACTAGTGAAGGCATTGATGACTGTTTATATCCCAATTGCCTTATTTCAGTTTTACACGGTTCTTCGGACAGACTTCGAAGTATTTAACTTTGTTACCTATTTTGGCAACATATTCGTTTGCTGGGCAGCAGAAGACTTGAAGCCTATTATCGACATTATCAAATAGTTCGATTTTGAATTATTTCTACAAAAAATGTACGGTGAGGTTGAATCACTAAACTAAAATTGTATCATGGATGTATTAAAATTAATTGGCAGAAACGAGACATTATTCGAAGATGATCTCGTTGCTTTTGAGCAAATAATAAGCAAAGAAGTTAAATACTCTAAATTTTTAGTTTTGGGTGGTGCAGGGTCAATAGGCCAGGCCGTAGTAAAAGAAATATTTAAGCGAAACCCCAAAAAACTTCATGTAATAGATATTAGTGAAAATAACTTGGTCGAGTTGGTTAGAGACATCAGAAGCTCCCTTGGCTACATCAACGGGGACTTTAAAACGTATGCTTTAGATATCGGATCTTGGCAGTATGACGCTTTCACTGAACAAGATGGCGAATATGACTACGTTTTAAACTTGAGTGCGCTCAAACACGTAAGAAGCGAAAAAGACCCATTTACGTTGATGCGAATGATTGATGTTAATATATTTAATACGATTAAAACGGTAAGGCAAGCAAAGGACAAAGGCTGTAAGAAATATTTTGCGGTATCCACAGATAAGGCAGCCAACCCTGTCAATATGATGGGAGCTTCGAAGCGGATCATGGAACTTTTTCTTATGAGAGAAAGCGAAAGTATTTCAATATCAACTGCCAGGTTTGCCAATGTTGCTTTCTCAGATGGCTCACTACTTTTCGGATTTAATCAACGCATTCAAAAGAAACAGCCGATTGTTGCCCCCAATGATGTGAAGCGATATTTTGTCACCCCGGAAGAAGCAGGGCAATTATGCCTATTTTCTTGCATTTTGGGTGAAAACAGAGATATATTTTTTCCAAAACTCAGTGAGGCGCTCCACCTCATCACTTTCTCAGATATCGCAGTAAAGTTTTTAGCAGATCTAGAATACGAGCCATATATCTGTTCCTCAGAAGAGGAAGCAAGAGATCTAATGTCCGAGATGATTCCACTGCGTAAATGGCCTTGTTTGTTTTCAACTTCTGATACAACGGGAGAAAAAGACTTTGAGGAGTTCTTCATGACACACGAAAAGTTAGACTTAGATAGATTCACCGGCTTAGGAATTGTGAAATCAAATCTAAACTTTAACGAGGCAAAACTAGAGGATTTTGAACTAAAAGTGGCCTCGTTTAAGTCTGGTGAATATTGGGACAAACCATCTATCGTATCCCTGTTCAAGGAATTACTTCCCTCTTTTGACCATATGGAGGTAGGTAAATATTTGGATGGAAAAATGTAGTCAATTACTCATTTCAACACCATAAAGTTGTGAATAGTGAATAAAAGAGCAATAATTTTAGCAGGAGGAAAAGGAACTCGGCTTCGGCCATATACCATGACATTACCTAAGCCATTGGTGCCATTAGGAGATAAGCCCATTTTGGAGATTATTATCAACCAATTGCGAAAATCTGGCTTCAACCACGTGACAATTACCGTTAACCACATGGCGGACATCATTAAAGCGTTTTTTGGGGATGGAAGTAAATGGGGCATAACAATAGACTACACGCTGGAAGACAAAGCGCTCAGTACCATGGGGCCCCTTACATTGGTTAAAGATTTACCGGATAATTTCTTGGTAATGAATGGCGATGTCTTGACTGATCTTGATTTTGGCTCATTTTATGATAATCATATACGGAACCAGTCTTTATTCACAATAGGCGCTCATCGTAGAAAAGAAAGAATAGATTATGGATTGCTGCATATAGATGAAAAGCAGTTACTGACACAATTTGAAGAAAAACCTGACTATGATTTTCTGGTAAGTATGGGTATTTACATGGCAAACAAAGCCATTTTGAACCATATTCCTTCGGACACTTTTTTCGGATTTGATCACCTAATGTATGAATTGCTGGGGATAAAAAAGGCTGTTAAAGTCATGGAATATGATGGATATTGGTTAGACATTGGAAGGCCATCGGATTATGAAATTGCTACCCAAAAAATAAACGACCCCGCTTTTACACTATGAAAAATATATGTATCACCGGAAGTAGTGGCTTTTTAGGCCAGCATTTGGTGCGCCACTTAAGAAGTGAGGGTTATGCATTGACCGAAATTACAAGAACCAATGGCCTTGATATATGTGATTGGGCTACTGTAAGTGGCCTCAAACCTTGTGATGTTATCGTTCATTTAGCGGCAAAAACATTTGTTCCAGATTCGTTTGATAATCCGAAGGCATTCTACACAACAAACCTTCTGGCGACGATCAACGCCATGGAGTTAGCTAGACAGTGGAATGCTAGAACCATATTCATAAGTTCGTATTTTTATGGCCCCCCAAAATATTTGCCTGTGGATGAAACCCATCAGATACACCCCCATAACCCATACGCACAAACTAAATTGATATCTGAACAGATTATAGAAGGCTATTGTAGGGATTTTAAAATCTCCGCTATTGCATTACGGTTATTCAATCTTTATGGACCAGGGCAAGATGACTCATTCCTCATTCCAACCATTCTAAATCAAGTAAATTCCGGCCACGTTGAATTAAAAGATCCACGACCGAAAAGGGATTTTATTCACGTTTTTGATGTCGTCAGTGCCATTCAGGCTGCGATTGAGTCAACCATGATAGGTGAAAACTTTCAGGTTATGAATCTGGGAAGTGGCAAGTCTTATTCGGTTGAAGAAATTGTCAATATTTTTTCAAATCAATCGTCTGTCCCATTTACCGTACATTACTCTAATGAGTACCGCCAAGGAGAAGTCCTTGATTCAGTTTCAAATAACTCAATGGTTGAACACTTTTTAAATTGGAAACCTACGGTCTCTATGGTAGAGGGTATTAAAACCTTACTACAATAACCGACTGATATGAAGAAACAACTGAAACGCATTAAGAAAAACTTAATCAACATACCCGGTTGGGTAACCTCCAAAAAAATAGTCGTCATTGAATCCGACGACTGGGGAAGCGTGTCAATGCCTTCTCTGGAGGCCTATAACCGGCTGCTTTCATCTGGCGTACCAGTTGATAAGAGCTCATTCACACAATTCGATTCACTCGAAAGTGAAGAGGATTTGAACGAATTGTTTAATATTTTAACTAAATACAAAGACTTTAAAGGCAATCACCCCTGCATAACCGCTTGCGCTGTTGTGGCTAATCCTGATTTTGATAAAATTAAGGCTTCTGATTTTCAAGAGTATCATTATGAGCCAATTACGGACACGTACAACCGCTACCCCCATCATGCCAGATCATTCGAGATATGGAAGCAGGGAATGGAAGCACACTTACTATGGCCGCAATTTCATGGACGGGAACACCTGAATCCGAGGGAGTGGTTGAAGGCACTTCAATCTGGAGACAAGTTTGAGCGATTGGTTTTTGATGAACATGCTTTGTTAGCAGTTACGGAACAACTAACATCAAAACGTTTTATGGGATACCTTGCCGCATTTGATTTTGAATCCGAAGAAGATTTTAGTACATTCGAACAAGTAGTCAGGGAGGGCCAAGCACTGTTTGAAACACTTTTTGGCTTCAAATCAATTTCTTTTGTCGCACCTACGGGTATTAGGAGCGATAGACTTGATGCGTTGCTCGTCCAACAAGGAATCAAGTACCATCAAGTAGGTCAACAATTTTTGCCTTACAGTGAAGCGCGGTTCGCTATAAGGAATCGTTTGATGGGGTCAGTAAACAAGTATGGTCAATTGTATTGGAGACGCAATGGTATGTTCGAACCAAGCCGAGACTGGAACTTTGACTGGGTAGGGAGCGTCATGGAAGAGATGAGGTATGCCTTTAGGTGGGGCAAGCCCTATGTTATAAGCTCTCATCGCGTCAATTATATTGGGGATATAGTCAAACAAAACCGGGAAGTTACCCTCGCGTTGCTCGACAGGCTGTTGGAAAAAACTATAGCGACATACCCAGATGTCGAGTTTATGTCAAGCGATCAACTGGGCGAGGAGATGAAAGCGAACCCTCGTTTTTTCCTAAGATTAGCCCCAACTACTTTTTACTATGATAAAAAATACAGCACCAATAAAATATGAAGTTTATTAGGCTGGTATTGTATTATTTATTTTTTCGAAACCTTCCCGGACCAACCTTCCCATATATGGGCCCCTTTTTTGAATGGTTGCGGTATAGACTATGCCGAGGGATTTTTAAATCCTGTGGAAAGAAAGTAAATATTGCTACCAACGCCAAATTTGGAAATGGTTATAAGATAGAAATAGGAGACTACTCGGGGATAGGGATGAATTGTAAGGTACCCAGTGACATTTTTATTGGAAACTATGTAATGATGGGACCTAATGTAACCATATACAACGCGAAACATAATTATGATAGAACAGATATCCCCATGCTAATGCAAGGCGTTTCCATTTCCGAACGCACCATCATAGAAGATGATGTATGGATTGGTGGTCATGTGATTATTTTACCAGGGCGAATAATTAAAAAAGGTACTATAATAGGTGCCGGTTCTGTAGTGACAAAAGACTTCCCTGAATACAGCATCATCGGAGGAAATCCGGCTAAGTTGATTGGTACAAGAAAACAGGTATAAACATTGAAACTGCAATCCGTCATCATTCAAAATGTTGTTAATGCGTTGGCTACAAAAACGACTAAAAAAATAGTTGTTATTGAATCCGACGATTGGGGGGCAATCAGGATGCCTTCCAAGGAGACATACAATGCGTTACTTTCAAAGCGTATCATTTCTGAAACGGATCCTTTTGCAAAATTCGACTGCCTAGAACGAGAGGATGACCTAATTGGCCTTTTTGAGGTATTGACCAGTGTGCAAGATAGCCAAGGGCAAGCAGCAAAAATGACTGCCAACTGCATAATGGCCAACCCGGATTTTGCTAAAATACAAGAAGCCAACTTTGAAGCCTATTATTTTGAATCCGTGGTCGATACGTTTGCAAATCATACTAAGCACGGCGATTGTCTTTGGCTATGGAACGAAGGATATAGGAAAAACATCTTTATTCCCCAGTTACATGGGAGGGAACACGTAAATGTTGGGTTATGGCTTGCAGCTTTACAAGACAAGGATAACGCCTTCTTGGAAGCATTTACTCATCAAACCTATGCCATAAATAACCAAGTAGCTGCATCACTCGGATGGAGTAAGAAAAAGATGGAGTATAATCCCGCTGAATCTGTCATGGAGGGGGCATTAATGTTCGAGGCATTATTCGGAAAGTCATCTGCTACTTTCATTGCACCCAACTATACTTGGGATCGCTCTATTGAGCATGCCTTGTATGAATCTAATATCATGTGCTTGCAAGGGTCTAAAAAACAAAACATACCCGCTTTAGACTCTGCAAGTGTAAAGCAAAGGTACCACTATCTAGGGCAAAAGAATAAAAGAGAACAAATCTATTTGGTTCGGAATTGTTTGTTTGAACCAAGTGTTTCTGATAAGGTAGACTATCTTAATCTTTGCTTATCTCAAATAAAAAATGCTTTCCTTTGGAAAGCCCCAGCCATTATTTGTAGCCATCGGTTAAATTTCATGGGCTACATGGATGCTGCGAACCGTGATAGAAATCTATTGTTGTTACAGCAATTACTGAAATCTATCGTGAAATATTGGCCAGATGTTGTATTTATGTCAACAGTAGATCTTTTAGAGGAACTACACCAACCAAAAAATAGTGGACTCCAATCCTAAAACAAAAAAAATACTGATTGTATGCCCTTCGTTTCATCTTGGGGGAATTGAGCGATCATTATCCAATCTAGCCAATTTCTTTGTCACTCAGGGAATCGATGTAGTATTCGTATCTCTATTGGCTGGTACTGCATTTTTTAAATTAGACCAGCATATCAAGGTAGTGTCACCCCGCTTCAGACGAAATGGAAACTTGTTTAAATTAATTCTTTATCGGTTGCGCTTAATTTTTTTCCTCCGCAAGCAAATTAAAGAAAGCAAACCCGATGTAATACTCTCACTATCAGATACCTTTAATGCCATTGCCATCTTAGCTAACATCAGGTTGGGCATAAGAATATTTATAGGGGACGTAACCAAGCCCGACCGAAAATTCAAATACAGCACTGTGTTGGCAAAAAAATACCTGTATCCCCTTTGCACAGGGTTTGTTGCACAAACACAGCAGGCCGCCAGATATTACCAACAAAAGTTCAATCAAAAACTTAATATAAGAGTCATTAACGGTGCCGTAAAAGAAATGAAACTTCATCCTGATATCGTCCGACAACAACTCATCATTGTAGTTGGACGATTAGCTTATGAAAAAGGCCAAGACAGGATGATAGATATATTTGAGCGGATTAAAGAAAAGAATGGATGGACGCTAGCTTTTACGGCTGATGGTCCAATACGGTCAAAACTGGAGGAGTTAATAGTAGCCAAGGAGCTATCCAATCAGGTGAAATTATTGGGGCAAGTAGATGACTTGGATAAACTATATGCTACTGCTTCTATTTTTGCGATGCCTAGTCGGATGGAAGGATTTCCAAATGCCTTGTGCGAAGCCATGGCGGCTGGTTTGCCCTGTATTGCATTTAATAGTTTCCCTGTCGATGAGATTATAGTCGACGGGGTAGATGGCTATATTGTACAAGATGGTAATATAGATGCATTCGCAGCCATATTGGAACAACTCATGAACAATCCGAAGGAGCGACAGGACATAGGCCAGCGTGCGAAGGCTATTTCAAACCGATTAAGCATTGAGACAATTGGGAATAATTTTTTAGAATTTTTTAACTCATAAGGTATAATGCTCTTTAATTCGCTTGCTTTTGCTGTATTTTTTCCGCTCGTTGCACTGGTTTACTTCGTAACCCCTCATAGGTTTAGGTGGCTCTTCTTATTATTAGCCAGCTATTATTTTTACATGAACTGGAAACCCATTTATGCCTTATTGCTTTTTTCTACAACACTGGTCACATGGTTATGTGGACTTTTGTTGCAGGCAACTGAAAATATACGCACCAAAAAGATTTACTTGGCTATAAGTTTACTGATCAATTTTTCAACTTTATTTATCTATAAGTATTTCAACTTTATAAATTCAATAATATATGAAGGATTGCACTATCTCGGTATCAGATGGGAAGTTCCTAATTTAGATTTACTACTTCCAGTAGGCATATCTTTTTTTACATTTCAGGCGGTTGGATATACTATAGATGTTTATAATGGAAACATTAAAGCGGAGCGGCATTTTGGAATTTATGCACTTTTCATTTCTTTTTTTCCACAACTGGCGGCGGGGCCAATTGCACGCGCAGCAAATTTAATACCTCAATTTCATGAAATAAAACGATTTACCACTGATAACTTTTCATCCGGATTCAAGATGATGTTATGGGGCTTTTTTCTCAAGCTTGTAGTCGCGGATAGATTGGGAGGGTATGTAGATGCTGTTTTCAATAATGTTGACCACCATAATGGATCCTCTGTTTTGCTAGCTTCTGTTTTTTTGCATTCCAAATCTATGGGGATTTTGCAGGATATTCCCTTATTGCGATAGGTACGGCTAAAATTTTAGGGTTTAACCTGATGACAAATTTTAATAATCCTTACTTTTCCTCCAATATGGCTAATTTTTGGAGTCGATGGCACATTTCATTATCAACATGGTTCAAAGACTATTTATACATCCCCTTGGGGGGAAATAGGGTTTCTGTCCTGCGGAATTATCTCAATATTTTTGTAACATTTTTGGTGAGTGGAATATGGCATGGCGCTAATTTTACTTTCGTGATTTGGGGTGGGCTACATGGGCTGTATTTAATGGTTGAAAAATATTTGGGTATCCATAAAAGTAAGACAAGAAGCAAATTAAGCATTGGAAATATTATTATGGTTGTGGTAACATTTATCTTGGTTGACTTCGCATGGATATTTTTCAGAGCGAATAGTGTTCAGGAAGCAATACTCATAGTATCCAAAATTTTCACAGATGCCAATTCCCCTCTATTCATAAAATGGGATGTTTTTTTCGCTGCAGGTATAGCTCTATCTATTTTGTTTACGAAAGAGTTCATAGAAGAATTTTTTCCTACAAAATTCTCATTGTTGTAGGCTTTGTTGCATAGATCCCCTTGACCCAATAACCATCTTTTGAAAAAAGAGCCAGGAAGTGTAATTTTGAGTTGCAAAACAATAAACAACACCCTCCCAGCTCATGGCAAAAATAGACACTTTAACGGACACAAACAAGC
>CAINVS010000698.1 GCA_903854205.1 uncultured Bacteroidota bacterium
CTAGGACGATATGCTATTTAGCACCGTCTTAAGCTTTGTTCCTTTTCCAAAGTAGGATTTCTGAAGATTTTATATTTATAGCCCTGAGAAAGCTATGATAGGGTGCTGAGTACTTTTTTCAGCTCAATCTGAATCTGCTTTGTAATAAGCAGTAAATTATCTGCTGCAGTTTTACATTTCTCCAAATCAGTTTGAGAATGTATGTCGAAATAATTGAGCAGGAAAATATCCTCTTCAAGCTCTTTTATTCCAAATTGGATATAGGTCGCTTTTATTTTATGTGCCAATGCCTTGGTTAATTCATAATCTGCAGCTTCAAAAGAATTTTTGATTTCAATCACTGTACCAGGAATATTATCAATAAACATATTGATAATTTTAATCATAAATTCATTTGAACCATTGCTCAACTTTTGCAGCATGCCCAAATCATAAAGTTTATCAGATTCATTATTCTGTTCTTCATGTATAGGGGCAATTAAATTATTCGAAAGATTTAAATTTTTTGAAATTACATCCATAAGGTGAATCTCATTGAAAGGTTTCAGTACATAATCATTCATTCCCAATTCAAAACATCTTTCTATTTCTGTTTTTACTGCATTTGCAGTTAGAGCGATAATTGGGATTTTTAAAAATAGCTTATTTCTTAGATAATCAGTAGCAGCAAAACCATCCATTTCGGGCATTTGTAAATCCATAAAAATGAGATCTACATTATTGATTTCAGAGTGATTGATTGCCTCAAAACCATTTTTAGCTTCGAATACAATCAGTCCATAGTATGAAAGTACCGTTCTTACAACCAATAGATTGATTTCATTGTCTTCAACCACAAGAATTTTCTTGCTATTCAATTTTTCGTTGAATCTTTCTTCCTCATGGCCAAGTTTAATATTCTGTTGATTTTTTTCAAATGGCAGACGGATACAGAAGGTAGTCCCTATATTTTTTTGACTGCTGACAATAATATTGCCGCCCATCAGCTTTATGAGTTTTTTTGAAATTGCCGTTCCAAGGCCGGTACCGCCGAATTTTCTGCCAAGAGAGGAATCTTCCTGACTGAATTTATCGAAAATTCTATTCAGGAATTCATCGCTCATTCCTATTCCGGTATCGATTATTTTGATTTCTAGTTCCTGATTATTCTCGCTATCTGAAATAGGAATTGCTGAGAGGCTTACCGAACCTGACTCGGTAAATTTCAATGCATTACTTAAAAGATTTAGCAGTACTTGTCTCAAACTGGTTTCATCACCAATTAGCAAGTCGTAGACATTGGGAGAAATATCAAATAGAAGTTCCAATCCTTTTTCAGAAGCAAGGTTGTGCAGTATTGAGCTTATCTGTTTGATGAGATGACTGAAACTAAAGGTGGTAAGATTTATTTGGAACTCTCCTGCAGAGATTTTTGTAAAGTCGAGAATGTTGTTAATTAAAGAATGTAAATGATCGCCGGATCTTGCTATATGACCTACAAGTTTTTGGTCATCCTCACTAAGGTTACTCTTTTTCAATATTTTTGATAATCCTGTAATGGCATGAAGCGGTGTACGAATCTCATGGCTCATATTGGCAATAAACTCTTCTTTTGCCTTGTCTGAAGTCTCGGCTCTTATTTTTGCTTCTTTGAGCAACTGCTCATTTTCTTTTAATTTAGTAATATTATTAAAGTAAAAGTTCACTTGTTGGTTATCCTCCAAAAGCATACAATCTAAACTATAATAGCTGGAGGGTTCATGAAAAATTTCAATATGAATCTTTTTTTGATCTTTTGATAGCTGAGATACAATTTTTTGTAAAAAACTTGTTTTTTCATAACTCTCCCCATCCCAATTTAGCTTTTCAATGAAGGCTGCCGGTGAATTCTCCAAAATGATATTCCCCGCCAAATCCGTTCTAATAACAGGATTAGGATTTAGAATAGGGAAAAGCGCCATACTTTTTATCAACTCGGTCTTTTCTTCACGGTCGAGTGCATTTTGAATAGCATTTACATAAGTTTTCAAAATAGAAATCTCTGCCTCTGTCCATACTCTTTCCTGCGTACAATCATCAAAACCTACAAAACCCCAAAAAAAATCTTTCTTAAAGATAGGAATTATTACCAAAGATAAAATGCCCTGCGATTCAAGTATTTGCCTCAATTCGCTCGTTTCGTTCATATTTTTTATAATAGAAACAAATGGGGCTTTTTCTTTGAGGGATACTATGAATTCCTCAAAAAATTCTATTGGCACGTTTTGTAATTCAGGATTTTCAATTTGAGCTTCAGCCACACCTGAATTCCATTCGAATCGCTGAGAAACAGTATTTCCCATTTCAGGATCCTCTTTATTGGTAAAAAGATAAGAGCGATCAGCACCTACAGCTGTACCCAATACGTTCAAAGACTCAGAAACGGATTCTAAAATATCGTTACCAACCAAAAGTATATTGGAAGACTCTGAAATTGCGAGTAGCATCTTCTCTCTGCGCAAGACTTCTTCTTTAGCTTTATTTCTTTCTGTAATATCGCGGGATACAGCTACCACAAAATC
>CAINVS010000699.1 GCA_903854205.1 uncultured Bacteroidota bacterium
ATTATTTTTTTCTCCGGTCAACAATACTTCGAAAGGCAGATTCCACAAAAGTCCGTCGGCTACAATCAGCAATTGTCCGGTATCCGCTTTCAAAATATCATCAACTAATAATTTATATAGCGTTTTTGAAGATTTTTCAAAAGATTCGGAAAGTTCAGGGCTTCGTAGTGCATTGAATACAGACAAAACAGCTGTATTTATTGATGTTTTATCCATTTTCGTCAGACTGACTTTTTCATTAACTATCACAAAACGAAAATATTCCCGCTCTCCTTCAACGAAAATAAGCAAAGTCTGTCCTTTGGGTATTTTAGCGCTAAAATCAGTATTAAAATTTAAATTGTAAAAACTGTTATAATAATCGGGATATTGCTTTTTTAGCAATTGTAATAGGGATTCCGATTTTGAGTCGAGCAATTTCCACTGCTCGAGCAATTGTGTAACAGACGCAACGTTTTTTCTAAGGGCGTTGATAATTGCTTTTTCAAGTTCAGATTTATCCAAATTACTTGTTCTGACAATCATTAGCAGAGAATCGGGAACACCCCAATAAATCGGGTGTCTGTTTTCTGTATAAAGCAGACTCCGCTTGTTTATTTTTTTAGACAGTTCCGCCCAAAAAAGTCCTTTTTCTGGGTTATTGAGATAATAAGGCAGTGCTGCCGCACAAAGTTGCTGATTGTAAGTGCGGAGCAATTTTTGAGATGAAGGCGGTAAATATTGTTTTTGCAATTGGGTATAAACCAGCATTATCTTACTTTTTAACTTCTCCGGATCAGCCTTGCCATTTCTACCTGCCTCCATTCTGACAGCTAAAATACGAAGCATATCCAAAGCCGAAAGATAGATCCTCATGCCATTGTTTTCCAAATACAGGGCATTTTCTGCCATTTCAGAATAAGAAATTGCTTTTTGTTCAGACCCGTTTTTTGCCGACAGTTCAGCCAAAAGGAGATACAAATGCCCCAATTCAGGATGTTTAGTACCAAAAGCATTCTTTGCTGTTTGTACCCCATTTAACAGCGCATTTTCTGCCTCAACATTCAATTTCGAAGCTGATGCAACTTTCGACTGTTGAATATGGGCTGCAATCTGAGTCAAAATGCTTTTCTGCACCTTCTTCAATAGCCCAAAAGCTTTTGTTACGGCCTCGTTAGCTTCTTTATTTTGTTGGAGAGAAAGATATATTTCGGAGATCAGCAACTGCAATTCTGCAATTTTTATATTATCCGGTTTGTAAAGTCCGGCATAAAGTGCGCTGCTTTTTTCCGCATATGCCAATGCCTTCTTAAACTGACCGCTTACCCATAGTGTGCGGGCAAAGGCAAAATATAGTTTTGCAATAATCAAATCCTCCGCTGCCGGTTTTTTCAATGCAGCATATTCTGCCATTTCGAACTCCCTTATTGCTGCATCTATTAGTTGCTGAGCTTCATAAACCATTCCGATATTAGCATGAATGGCTGTCAGCAGATCTTCCTTTCCAATTGGCTTTGTTTTTACATGTCCCAAAGCCTCCCTTAGATAAGCCATGGCTAAATCATACTGCTGTTTTTGCACAAGAAGCTCAGAGATAGCAATATAACCCTGAATCTCAAATCGGTTGTTTTTTCCAAAATGCTTCACTGAGGTGGTCACCAGATTTTCCTGATAGACTTTCACAGAATCCGGCAATTCCAATGAATTGAAATTTTGGGCAATAGTTTCCAATGAACTGCAGTATTTACTCCACATCCCAAGCTTGGCATACAATGGTAATGCTTTACGCAGTAAAATATTAGACTGTTCATAAGCAGCATCTGCCATATATATTCTTGCGTCGCGAAAATACTGATTCGCAAGGGCCCTGATTGCTGCATTGGACTGAGCATTAATACCGGATCCCAAAAACAAAAGGGATATTAAATATATAAATCTTAGCATAGCGGTCTAAATTGGGGTCGGTCAGCTATTTGTTTTTCTTTTCTTTCCAACGCTTTTGAATAAGAATTCCGCTGAACAAAATCATCAGCACAATAATAGATATGAAAATGGAAAACCATGGAATTGTTATTTTTTTAGTAGAATGATCTAAGGCTTGGACATTAATTGCCGAAAAAGAAAGGAAAAAAAATAATAAGGCTCTCATAATTTAGCATAATGTGAATAAACAGATTCTATCGATTTAATTCATACAAATCTATACTTTTTTTTGGAATTAATCAGCTTTAAATAATTATAGAAACTGATTAAAGTCAACCTGAAAACCAACGTTGGTCATATTAATCAAGTTTACTTAATCATAGCTTTGTATCGAAATGAGTGCAGATTCGTTTCTTCTCATACAAACATTTATAAGCTATCTAAAAAAAATATTATGAATTACGAAATTAATACTGGGCAAAATTATGGTACGCCTGTTAGACAAAGTCCTTTAGAATCTTTAGTTATTGAATTTTCTGATAAGTTGGATAATTTATTGAACTACAAAAATTCGACAAAACTTGTTATTACAATCGATGGAACCAATAACAGCAAGGAC
>CAINVS010000700.1 GCA_903854205.1 uncultured Bacteroidota bacterium
AATTAGCAAAAACAGCAACTTTGCAAATCTTGTAAAATAAATGGGGTTAATTGGGGATTGCGGATACTTCTTAATTGGAGTATCCGTTTTTTAATGTTATTTTATCATCCCAAACCATAAATAGGTTTCGCTAGGATGACAAAAAGTGAAAATAACCTGAAGTATGAGCTAAACAAACCCATAAATGAATACATGTAGTGAACCCGAAGTCTACGAGAATAGTATATAATTTCAACTAAGGTTTTTTGAAATACCAATTCCTCATTCATCAAATCTTTTATTTTTTAAAATCAAGTGAACGATATTTCATTGAGCATTGTTAAACATTTTTGTATTTTTAAGCATTTAAGTAGCTATCAAATAATTGTTTTTTTATTAAAAAATCTGAAAACAATATTATTGAATTTTAGACAGTTTTGTTGATCACAGTTGATATTATGGAATTTGCACCAAAAGACTTATTTGAAAAACTGGAATTCGACAAAATCTTAGTGATTGCCGAATCCTTTTGTGTGGGAGAGCGCGGAATGGAATATTTCCGAACCTTGGAATTGAGTACACAGCAACATGTGCTGGAAAGACAGTTGCAGGAGGTATTTGAATACAAAAAAACTTATGATGAAAATCATCAGTTCCCGACTACAGCCTATTCTGACATTACAGAGGATCTTAAAATGCTGGCGATTGAAGGATTTGTACTTTCAGCCGAAAGCCTGATCAATATTGCACAGATCCTTCAGGGAACTCAGCGTTTTTATCGCTTTTTCTCTCCAAAAAGTGAAACGAGAGCACTATATCCTACACTGTTTAACATCATCCGGGACATAGATTTTGACGAGCAGCTTTTGGCTTCAATCAATAGGGTAGTGGATGAGGAAGGAAATATCCGTCCCGACGCCTCTCCGGAGTTGCTTCGTATCGCAAGGATGCAGGGTTCCAAAAGACAGGAATTGGACAAAAGATTTAGACAGGTAGCTAATTTCTATATCAGCAAAAGCCAATTGGCCGATACGGTAGAAAGTTTCCGTAACGGTCGCCGCGTATTGGCAGTTTTGGCCGAATACAAACGTCAGGTGAAAGGAATTCTTCATGATGAATCTGCTACCGGAAAGACAGTATTTGTCGAACCAGAGGAGGTTATTGATTTAAACAATGATCTTTTTGATTTGGAACAGGAGTACCGTCGCGAAATTTACCGCATTCTTCGTGAATTGAGCGCAGTTTTGAGACCTTATACGGAACATCTCCGCAAATATTTGGAGATCAGTACGCGTTACGATATCATACAGGCAAAGGGGCAATTGGCTTACAGATTGGATGCCACAAAACCTAAACTTTGGACCAAACCGATTTTTAAATTGCAACGGGCATTTCACCCATTGCTTTATCTAAAAAATAAAAAATCGGCCCAAAAAACAGTTCCTTTCGACCTTACGCTGAAAGATGATACCAGAATGCTCATCCTGAGCGGACCAAATGCCGGAGGAAAATCCATCTGTATGAAGGCCCTGGGTCTGATGCAGTTGATGGTACAGGCAGGAATGCTTATTCCAGTGGAAGAGGGTAGTGAGGTAGGCATTTTTGAAAGATTTTTTGCTGATATCGGCGATTCTCAGTCATTGGAAGATGAGCTGAGTACTTACAGTTCCCGTTTGCAGAATGCCCGTTATTTCCTGGATCATGCCGATGACAAAACTTTGGTGCTGATTGACGAATTCGGTTCTGGTACAGATCCCAAAATGGGTGGTGCCATAGCGGAATCAATTCTGAGGGAACTGAATTACAAAAAGGTTTTTGGTGTTGTTACTACAC
>CAINVS010000701.1 GCA_903854205.1 uncultured Bacteroidota bacterium
ACATATAAGCATACAACATTCTGAGATTTGCAAATTTTTCATATGTGGCGCCGGGCATTTTGTAAATCATCGGACTTTTTCCATGAACAACTTCATCATGACTCAGAGGCAACATGAAGTTTTCATCATAGAAATACATCATGCTGAAGGTGAATGTATTTTGAATATGATGCCTGTCGGCAGGATGCGTTTTGAAATACCTGAAACTATCATGCATCCACCCCATCATCCATTTCATGCCGAAACCGAACCCACCGGCATGAGTTGGCAATGTCATACCCGGCCAATCTGACGCTTCTTCAGCAATTGTTTGAATATCTGGAAAGTCTTGGTATAAAATTTCGTTTAGTCGTTTGAGAAAGTGAATGGCTTCAATATTTTCATTACCTCCATATTCATTGCGTTCCCACTCTCCTTCTTTTCTAGAAAAATCTAGTCTGATGATAGAATTCACTGCATCAACTCTAATGCCATCTCCATGAAAATGATGCATCCAAAAATGGGCACTGCTAATTAAAAATGAACGTACTTCTCCCCTCTTGTAATTGAAAATATAGCTGTTCCAATCGGGATGATAACCTTTACGCATATCCGCGTATTCGTAGGTGTGTGCACCATCAAACATGAATAAACCATGAGCGTCGCCCGGAAAATGAGAAGGAACCCAATCGAAAATAACACCAATATCATTATTATGAAGTTCATCAATCAGAAACATCAAGTCTTCGGGTAAGCCAAAACGTGATGTAGCAGAAAAATAGCCGGTACATTGATACCCCCAGCTCCTGTCGTAAGGAAATTCCATTACAGGCATCAATTCAACATGAGTAAATCCCATTTCTTTTACATAAGGAACAAGTCTTTCAGCGATTTGAATATATGAGTTGAAACTTTCTTCATCATTTTTATCAGGTCTCATCCAACTACCCAAATGCACTTCATATACATTCCATGGAGCTTCAAGGGAATTGTTTTTCTTTCGCTTATCAAGCCATTTTTTATCTTTCCACGTATAATCAAACGACCAGGTGACAGAAGCCGTTGCCGGTCTTTTTTCTGAAAAAATTGCATATGGATCAGCCTTCATCACTTGTACGTCATTGATACCATTAATATGATATTTATAACGACAACCTTTTGTAATAGTTGGAATGAACCCTTCCCAGATACCGGAATGGTCTAAACGTGGAAATAAAGGATGAGAACCAGTGTCCCAATTGTTAAAATCACCTGCAACGGAAACAAATTTGGCGTGAGGTGCCCAAACCGCAAAATAAAATCCATTAGCATTCAAGATATTCATTGGCCGGCTTCCAAAATAATCATAACCTTTAGAAAGTTCGCCCTGCTGAAACAATTTAAGAATATCGTTGTTAAACAATGAGTAATTCCAAACAGAAAGGGAAGTATCAATAAAATGCTCGTCTTCGTATGCCATTGTTTATCTTTGCGATGTTTTTTATATGAAAGTTCCTAAAATTAACACAAGTTCACCTGCTGAAAAATTATTTAATCAGCGTGGATGAAATTTTTAAAGATATGCGTACAACAAAAATTCTATTATCATTCATCTTTTCATTGATTTTAATATCGGCTTCGGCTCAAAAAGTCAGTCAAACTGGTAAAATAATCGATGCTTCTGGGCAAATGCCAATCTCCAATGCGGTAGTTATGGTATTATCAGCAACCGATTCAAGCTTGCTGACTTTTACCAGAACCAATGCAGATGGAAGTTTTGAGCTTAAAAATATACCTATTGGGAAATGTATCTTTATGGTTTCACATCCATTGTATGCTGAATATGTAGATGATTTAGTTATTAAATCAAGCAACGACAAAATAAGACCAGTTTCATTAACCAGCAAAAGCAAATTGCTTGAAGCCATTATCATAAAAACTGGAGGTGCTATTAAAATAAAAGGCGACACTACTATCTACACAGCAGATAGTTTTAATGTAAGTGCCAATGCCAATGTAGAGGAGTTATTAAAAAAATTACCCGGTATTCAGGTTGATAAAAATGGTGAGATTAAAGCCATGGGCGAAAAAGTAGAAAAAGTACTGGTTGATGGTGAAGAGTTTTTTGGTGATGATCCGGGAATGGCCGTAAAAAATCTCAGAGCTGATGCAGTAAAGGAAGTTCAAGTATTTGATAAAAAAAGTGAGCAAGCCGCATTTACAGGAATTGACGATGGCAATACCCAAAAGACAATAAACCTGAAATTAAAAGAGGACAAAAAGAAAGGATATTTTGGAAAAGTTAGTTTGGCCGGAGGTGTTGGTAAAGATATCACCAATCGTTTCAACAATAATCTTATGTTCGGTTCATTCAAAGGCAAAAGAAAAATCTCTGCTTTTGTTTTGAATGGCAATACCGGACAAGATGGACTGAGTTGGCAGGAAAACCAGAAATACGGAGGTAGTGATGATAATAATTTCGAAATGATGGATGAAGATGGAATTTTTGCATTTTCGTTTACTCGTTCGGGTGATGATGAAATTTATATCAATCCTGAAAATGGATTTATGAGAAATGTGAATGCAGGCCTTCAATATAGCAATAAATGGAACGACAAACACAATATAAACTTCTCTCCAAAATTCAATCAGCAAGATTACAGCAACATTAAAAACACCAAAACGATTACTCAATTAGGTGATTCATCCTTGATTGAAAATGCTGAAGTAACGACCAAAATCAATCGTTACAATATTAAAAACAATTTTATTTACGATGTAAAAATCGATACCAATAATAGTTTAAAAATGACCTTGAGGTACAACTATTATCATACAGAAAGTGATGAAACTACAGTTTCTGGTACATCAGGAAGTTCCGGAAATTTAAAAAATGCTGCATCCCGGAATTCAGCCATCAACTCAGAAAAATACGCATTGATTGGCAATATCATTTTCAAGCACAGATTTTCAAAAGCAAGAAGAACCCTTTCGATTACTGCAGATTTGAATGCCAATAATTCAAATTCAGATAACTATTTGAATTCAGTAAATGCAGTTTATTCTGCTTTGTTTCCTTATGTCATTAATATTGACCAGTTGACACAATCTGATAACAGCACTCAAAAACTATCATCTAAATTAATTTACACAGAACCGCTAACAAAAAAATGGTCAATGGAACTGGGTTATGAATTGTCGTTAAATGATGGCTTGAACAATCAAACAACTTTTGCGAAAGCACCAAATGGCTATACCAATGTAGTAGATTCGCTTACCAATGATTTTAAACAAAAAATTATTATTCATACCCCTTCTGCGAAATTTAATTTTGCTTATAAGAAAATCAAATTCAATTTTGGTTCGGGCTTTGGCATCACAGATTATGATTTGCTGGACAAAACTTCCAATATAGATTACGTAAGAAAGTATACCAACATTTTTCCGTCTGCTACATTCGTATATACATATAAAAGCAACCACTCATTGCGAGTCAAATACAATGGGTACAATTCTCAACCAACCATCAATCAATTACAACCATTACGCAACAACAATAATATTTTCAATCAATACATCGGAAATCCTGATTTGAAACCTTCTTTTTCCAGCAATTTCAATGTAACTCACAACGGATATAATTTCTTGAAAAATTTGTGGAACTATCAATCAGTAAACGTAATCTTCACAGAAAATTCAATTACCAATAATAGAATCATCAATCCATTAACAGGGGCAACAACTTCTCAACCTATTAATACCAATGGAAACATTACAGTGAGTTTCTGGGGCGGCGTAGGATTTAAGCTTAAAAAATCTGCCATTGAAATGGAAATAAGTCCCAATTTGAATTTTTCAAGATTTGTTGATGTGATTAATAGTGTAAACAGCTTTTCAAATACAACATCCACAGGATTGAATATTGGTATGAGAAAATCAAAATCAGAGAAATATGATTTCAGTCTGAACAATCAGGCAAATTTGAATTATAACACAAATTCGCAAACCAACACATCAAATACTTTCAGATCAAATACCTTGACTTTTAACGGCACTGTTTATTATAAAAAGTCATGGTCATTTGTTACAGATTACACTTATAATGCCAGACAAAAACTAGCCGGTGAAACAGACAATTTCAATGTTCATCTCATCAATTTGAAAGTACAGAAAACATTCAAGAAAAACGAATATACACTTTATGTGAAAGCCAATGATTTACTAAACCAGAATCTTGGTTTGGACAGAAATTATTATGGAAATATTTTCAGTGAAGAAAGAAACCAGCGTTTGAAAAGATATTTCATGGTTGGTTTTTCATGGGATTTTAAAAATAAGAATGGGGCTAGTAAAAAGTAAGATGCCTCACCCCCAACCCCTCTCCAAAAGAGAGGGGAGCGTGAGTTGTCTATTTATAAATAAAAAAATTAGTACAAATATAATATTGCACAATCAACTTCCCCCTTTGGGGGATTGAGGGGGCTTTAAAATAAATAGTTATGAAAAAAATATTCTTCTTCATCGTACTTGCTACTTCAATGCAACTCAATGTTTCAGCACAATTTGTCGAATCAGGTGAGATAGAATTTGAAGTAAAAACAAATGTCAAAAAAACTATGGGTAACAGCTCATGGGCTGAAATGATGAAAGACAAATTACCCAATTTTAAAACCAATTATTATACATACAGTTTCAATCAAAATAAAAGTTTGTATAAGTTCGACCATTGGGAAAATAAGGATGCATTACCAGAAATGTTCAGAAAAAGTGATGAATCTTCTTCTTGGTTTTTCGATTTCAATTCAAGCAAAATGATGATGCAGAAAGATGTATTTGGAAGTGCCTTTAATGTTAAAGACAGTATCAGAAATATCCGCTGGAAATTGAGCAATGAAAACAGAATCATTGCCGGCTATAATTGTAGAAAAGCCACTGGTATTATCATGGACAGTGTTTATGTTTTTGCTTTTTATACTGATGAAATTACAATTCCCGGTGGACCTTGCAGTATCAATGGTTTGCCAGGAATGATTTTAGGATTAACAATACCAAGATTATATTCGTCTTGGATAGCTACAAAAGTTACGCTTTCAAAGCCAGTAGTTACAGAACCACAGGCTACAAAGAATATTTTCAGTTTGAAAACAGCTCACGAAACCATTATAGAAAAAACAAAAGGTTGGATGGGCAATGATGACGATCCCGAATCAAGAAAATGGCTGGATCAGTTGATTTGGAATTTGATGTTGTAAGCTCGATAAAGCTAGATAAGCTAGATAAGCTAGATTTGCTGGATAAAGCTAGATAGGCTAGATAGGCTAGAT
>CAINVS010000702.1 GCA_903854205.1 uncultured Bacteroidota bacterium
TTACACCCAAGGATACGACCATAGAAAATGCCCTTGTTGGATTTCACGATTTGTTTTTTGCTGATGAAGATGCCCCACAACGAACACGCAAGCACGTGGCCACACCGAGGCGTAAGTCGGCATGCAAAAGACTTTGTATGTTAGTACGGGTAATTAATGTAGTGTAAAATTAATCAAATTTATATATATCAGACTCTTTAATTTGAATATTATTAATAGGGTGAGGTCTAATGCTGACGTTTGTTATTTTGAGAGGGAATGGTGGATCTCCTAGAAGGTCAACAGATTCTAAGTTTTTTAAGATTTGCTTAAGATCAAAATCTGAAGTTTTTGAAATATTAAGTATTTGATTGCTTTTAGAATTTCGCTTGAGAATTAAACAACTGATTTGCGTCCATGTATTCAAATGAAAATCTGCCTTATATTCATCAACAAAAGACTGTCCTTTTAATTTTATTTTAACCTTAAAAAATGCTGGTGGTGTTTCATTTATATATTCAATGGATATCCAATCTACCAGTTTAAAAACAGTCTTTCTTATTTCAGAGAAGTCCGCCTTTATTTTTGTTATTGTTGATATTTTCTTTCTAATTTCTTTTATTTCAGCTTCGGTCGGATTATTTGATTCTTCTTCTTCAATTTTTTTATTTAATCCCGCTATCTCTTCATCTAAAAAAATACGTTTTTTCTTCATTGAAGCAATTTTATCGAACACTTCATCTATCTCATTTGGATCATCTAGTCTATTTGCTATTTTTTTAAGTGCTTTTGATAGCTTTATAAGTTCATCTTGTTTCTTTTTTTTCGACTCAATATACTTATCAACTAATCTTTGTGTTATTGGTAAATCTTTTAAAATTTGATTGGTAAATGGTTCTTTTTGAAGATACTGGATTACAAATGTTTCTAATTTAGGAAGACTTAATCCACGATTGTCACATTTGGGGTTAGGGTATACTTTTGATAAGCATTTATACGCATTGTCATTTCCCTTTAATCTTTTCTTTCCCCAGTATTTGTTACCGCAACGTTCACAGTAAACAAGTCCGTTCAACAAATAATGATATTGCGCCTTTTTACCTACCGATTCTTTTTTGTTTATTTTAAAATTGTCTTGTACTCTAGTCCATAAATCTTCAGTAACTATTGCAGGAATTTTTGCAGTAATTGTTTCAATAACAATTTTTGTCTTTATCTTTTTCCCATCTACAATATCAAGTTTATCCTTATGCAATCGCCAAATCCTATCACCTTTGTAAATCGGATTTTTCAAAATGTCACTTATTACGTTACCTCTCCATTTAACAGCTGATTTCTCAAACAAATCTATCTCTCCTGTGAATTTGTTTTTCCTTTCAATTACACCTTTAGATTTGAAGTTGCCGCTAAATTTTGTGGGGATACTCTGATCATTTAAAAAATTCGCAATTCTGTAAGCCCCAATACCATCTAAAGACATCTTAAACATAGTTCGAACATGAATTGCTTCATTTTCGTCAATTTCGTACATATTATTATCGCCTTTTTTATAACCATATGCTTTGAGTCCATGGGTTTTCCCTAGTGCAGCTTTTCTTGCGTTTGCATCTTTTACTTTAAGTGATGTTTGTTCGGTGTAAAATTTATCGAAGATTGATGTTATTTTGGCCGACATCCTTAGCGCCGGATCTTCAAGGTCAATAAGTTTTCCACCCTGATAATAGTTGATTTCGTGGTTTATGCACAGTAAAGAAAATACTGACCAAATATCTTCATCCCTTTGTATTCTTTGCTGATCCATGCAAAAAACTGAAGAGATCCTACCTTTTTTTATGTCATTTAACAGCTTAGCTAAACCTGCTCTGCTATTTTCATCTTTTGTGCCACTGATGCCGTCATCGATATAAATATAATAATCCAGCCCCAACTCATTAGCACATTTTATACCACCAGCTTTTTGAGTCTCAAGAGTGTATTTTTCCTCTCTAGATTTCGATGTCCTACAATATATTCCTATCATAATTTAAAATTATAAAATAATTGATTAGTTAGTACGGGTAATTAAAGTTGTTCTATACTTTTGTTGATTAAACAATTATTATGCTGCCTATTAACGAAATCAAAGATTTTCTTGACTTTAAGGTCAATGAGTTCAATAGGCCAGAATTCATTGATTTAGATCCAATTAGCATACCACATCAGTTCTCATTAAAGGAAGATATTGAAGTTTCAGCATTCCTAACAGCTACTATAAGTTGGGGTAATAGAAAAGCCATTCTTGGTTCTGCTAATCAAATGATAAAATTGATGGGCGAAAGTCCTTATGATTTTATTATGGATAGCAAGGATTTTAATAGAAAAAAAATAACTGATTTTTACTACCGAACCTTTAATGGGATTGATTTTGCTTATTTTCTAAGTGCCCTAAAAAATATTTATTCAACCCATGGTGGGTTGGAGAATGTATTTAACGAACTGACTAATAGGTTTACAGTTCAAGAATCTATCAGTCAATTTAAGAATATGTTTTTTGAATTGCCACACAATATTCGAAATGAAAAGCATGTTTCAGATCCAAATCAAGGTTCTGCAGGAAAACGCCTCAATATGATGCTTCGGTGGTTAATTAGGAATGATCAAAATGGTGTTGATTTTGGCATATGGAAGGAAATAAGCCCATCAAAGCTATCGATCCCTCTTGATGTTCATTCTGGAAATACAGCACGTAAATTAGGTCTATTAACTCGAAAGCAGAATGATGCTAAAGCCGTATTTGAATTAGATTTAGTTTTAAGAGAGTTTGATCCAATAGATCCGGTGAAATATGACTTTGCGCTATTTGGCCTAGGTGTAATTGAGAGATTTTAGCTATTTATAAAGTACTGGGTGCCTCCCTCCCTGACCTCCCTATCGTATCCCTACTTAAATTCACCATTTTTCTGGCTTTACAGGAGGAGGGATAATTGTCTTTGAAAAAATTTTGCCAAAAAATCATCATTTTAGGGTATTCCGCCTATTAATCAAACCTAATTTTTCTGCGGGGTTGACTATCCCAAAAAATTTATGTATTATTTTTCTAGGTAGGCTACTTGTGTACTTACATAAACCGTGTATTTTATATTTTAAGTAAAAAACACTGATTTTATGGGTAAACACAAGTATTTATTATCATAGCGAATTAAATAGGCGCTAGAGGATTTTTATTGCCCTAAACCAAATAAAACTGTACAAAAATTAAAATATGAACCAACCTCAACTCGAACTGCTAAATGCTTATAATGAAAAAAATAAGATAATGGAGTATATAAGCACTGGAGCAACTTTTAACAATATCCATTACATCTCAACTCCCGTAATAATAGGAAAATATGATACATCCGATGTTACTTTGAGAAAAAAATATAAGAAAGAAGGTAAGTATATGAAAGACTATTTCTTTTCAGATGGCAGGGTGTTTGTAAGTGAAATATTCTTAAAAAAGCAAAACATAAACCTAATACCAACAAATAAAACTGTTAGAAATTCAATAACCAAAGAGCACCATACCGGGCCAAAGTTTCCATATACCAAATTTGATAACTCACAGGAAACAAAAATGGAACAGTTAATGCTAAATAACCCCGCCCTTTACAATGGTAAATTAATTATAAATGAACTTAAGAAAATGCATTGGGATGAATTTATTACCATAAGTACTGGGAAGTTCATGGATCAAAATTCTTGGGATCAGGCAATGTTAAATTTTACGGATTTACTGGCACTGCAGACAAAGTCACTTAAGATTCGAATCGCTTATTCTACAGAGGTTTCAATAGACATTAGACATAAGAGAGTAACCAAGTACGAAAACAACCATCGTCATATCCACTTGTTTTTAGATTATGGAGGGTCTTCAATTATACCTAAAGTGCAAAAACCGGTTAAATTGACCACCCCCGACCGGTTTAAACTGACCACCTGATACCGGCTCAAATTGACCACCCCCGACCGGTCCAAATTGACCACTTGAAACGAAGGAAAAAGTTCATGCTTTAATGGAGTCATTTAAAGTAAGTTTCGAAAA
>CAINVS010000703.1 GCA_903854205.1 uncultured Bacteroidota bacterium
CAGTTATGCGCTACAGTTTTAATTTTTTCATACTTTTTTTAGTGGTAATAATACTTTCTTCATGTAGAGAAAAATTACTTGATGATTATAAAATAAACTTTTCTGAAGATGAAAAATTAGTTATCAATTCATTTATGTATGCGGGAGAAAATAGCATTGTTAAACTATCAAAGACAATTCCCACTTTAGCAGACTCAGGAACTAGCAGCACTATACCAAGTGGCGGTACTGTAAAACTTATGCAAAATGGTTTAATGCTTGAGCAGTTGACTGAAATAGTTCCAGGCTACTTTATAGGTTCACAGGTTCAATTTCAGGTTGGACAGGCTTATTACTTTGAAGTAACTGTTCCGGGCTTTCCGATTGCTACTTCTATGCAAGAGACAATTCCGCTGTTCCCCATTTTAAGCTTAGATGCTATCGAGTATGCCTTAGACAGTAGCTCACGCACTATTAACTTCTCTTTTCAAGATTTCCCTGCAGACAATAATATATATTTTGTCGCTATTTCATGGCATTACAATGGCAATTGGAGTCAATCCATGGCACCTCAAGAAGACATCAATCAATTTCCCTATCTGAGCGGTTTAAATACACTTTCATATCCCTGTAAAAATATTTTTTTGGGATCCAATGCTTATGTGTTAACAGATCTTTGCGGTCAAGAATATACTTTTAATATGCAATTTGGCGTGGGAAAGCAAGTATGGGAATTTGATAGTACCTTCCATGCACATTATTATGATATTGATAGTGTAAAAATTATCCTACAGCACGTTTCAGTTCCATATTATAACTACAAAAAATCATTGTCTGATCATTACATTGCACAGGACGATCCTTTTTCAGATGTTGTTCCTATTTTATTTAATATTAATAATGGTTATGGAATAGCTGCAGGTATTGCTAAAGATTCTATTATTATTGCATTGCATTAGATTATCGATAGATTTTATTAAATTAATTATATTATTTAAAACCTTTTCTATATCTTTGCAGGCGTTTCTGAAAAAACCAAGCTTATGAAAGCACTGAAAGCTTACTCTATCAATTTCGCAGGTTTGAAAGAAGGGCAACACCATTTTGAGTTCCATTTGGACAAAAAATTTCTTGCCAATTTTGAAGATGCCCTGTTGGAAGATGTAAATGTTGATGTTCAGCTTTTGTTGGATAAACACAATAATCTTTTAGAGTTGCATTTTAGCTGGAAGGGAACAGTAGCTGCCGTTTGCGATGTCTGCAATGAAGATTTTCAACTGCCTATAAAAGGAAAAGAAGATCTCGTCGTAAAATTTGTTAGCGAAATGCCGGATGACACAGATGAACCCGAAGTGATTTATCTGCAGTTGGGAGAAAGCAGTATCAACATCGCCTTTCCATTGTATGAGGCAGTTGTTTTGCAGGTACCCTTGCGCAAGGTTCACCCGGAAGATAAAAATGGCCATCCGACCTGTGATCCTGAGGTAATAAGATACCTTAACGAGAATCAGGGAGATGCAAATGCCCAAGACAGCAGCGATGATGATGAAGGCAAATCCGTTTGGGATGAATTGAAAAAATTGAAATAATCGAATTAAAATATTACAGATAAAGCGTTGGGAAATCATTCCGTAACATTTCTTGCCGTTTTAATCTTTAATTTTTCCTCTTAATATAATATTAAACTTCTTAATAATCATGGCACATCCAAAGACCAGAATCTCGAAACAGCGTAAACACAAACGTCGTACTCATTATAAAATTGAAGCTCCAAATGTTATAGCTTGTGCAAACTGCAATAGCCCTAAACTGACTCACCACATCTGTGGCGATTGCGGTTACTACCGTGGACGTCCAATGATTGCAGTTGCAGCTGTTGAAGAAGTAGCTATAGACGAAGAATAGTTAATCTTCTCAAAAGAATGATTAATAAAAGCATACAGCTCCCATGAACCATTCATGTGGGGCTTTTTTATCTTTTCAAAAGTTGTTAAGTAAACTTCTTTTTTCTTACCAAAAGGGCGTTTTTTTTTAATACAGTTTTCTGCAAACTTATTATCTTGGCTAAATTTTAAAAACAAAGTAAGTAAATTATGAAACATATTATCTTTTCTGCAGATGCACCCACTCCTATCGGGCCCTACAGTCAGGCAGTAGCAGCAAACGGCATGCTCTATATATCGGGACAAATTCCAATTGATCAGTCAAGTGGAACACTTATCAGTGACGATATTTCTAAAGAGACCCGTCAGGTAATGGAAAATCTTAAATTCATACTCAACACCGCCGGTGTAGGATTTGAAGCCGTAGTAAAATGTAGTATTTTTATGACAAATATGGGCGATTATGCCGCTATCAACAGCGTTTATGCCGAATATTTTGATGAGAATACTGCACCTGCCCGCGAAGCTGTTCAAGTTTCCGCACTGCCAAAAGGTGTGAATGTAGAAATATCCTGTATTGCTGTTTTGAAGTAAAAAGATGAAAGATGCTCATAATTACTTTCAATTCAGTCTTTGATCTTTAATCTTTCAACTTTGATCTTTAAACTTTCAACTTTGATCTTTCACATGGACATAAAATTATATATCAATCAAAACCGCGACCGTTTTCTGAACGAATTGCTCGAGTTGCTTCGCATCCCTTCGGTCAGTGCCGATTCCCGTCACAAAGCCGATATGGTTAAAACTGCAGAATTTCTTAAAGCCCGCCTCGAAGAGATCGGCGCCGAAAATGTTGAAATCTGTCCTACTCCCGGACACCCGATTCTCTACGGAGAAAAAATTATCGATCCAAAACTACCGACTGTGCTCGTTTACGGACACTATGACGTGCAGCCGCCAGATCCTTTGGATCTTTGGGAATCAGGTCCATTCGAACCGGTCATAAAAAAAACAGAGCGCCACCCGGAAGGGGCTATTTATGCCCGCGGTGCCTGCGATGATAAAGGACAGATGTATATGCACATCAAAGCATTTGAATACATGATGCACAACAATGCCCTTCACTGCAATGTTAAATTTATGATTGAAGGAGAAGAAGAGGTAGGGTCCAGCAATCTCGGCCCCTTCATCAAAGCCAATAAGGAACGATTGAAATGCGATGTAATACTCATTTCTGACACTTCGATGATCGCCAATGATGTGCCGTCCATCACCTCAGGACTGCGCGGTCTCTGTTACATGGAAGTGGAAGTGACCGGTCCAAACCGCGATTTGCACTCAGGCACCTACGGCGGAGCGGTAGCCAATCCCATCAATATTCTTTCCAAAATGATAGCCTCTTTGCACGATGAGAACGGACATATCACGGTAGAGGGTTTCTACGCCGATGTACTCGAGCTTTCTGTTGAAGAACGCACAGCCATGAATAAGGCGCCTTTCAGTTTGGAAGAATACAAAAAAGCACTCGACATAAATGATGTTTGGGGCGAAAAGGGTTATACTACCATCGAAAGAGCATCTGTACGTCCCACATTGGATGTCAATGGTATGTGGGGCGGATATATCGGTGAAGGCGCAAAAACCGTTTTGCCGTCCAAGGCTTACGCCAAAATTTCAATGCGCTTGGTTCCCAATCAAAGCTCCGAAAAAATCACTGAACTTTTCAGCAGGCATTTTGAGAAGCTGGCTCCACCTTCGGTTAAAGTAAAAGTTACACCGCATCATGGCGGAGAGCCGGTACTCACACCAACCGATGGCATTGAATACCGTGCTGCTGCAAAAGCTTATGAGGCCACATTCGGGAAAGAACCCATTCCTGCGAGAGCGGGCGGCAGTATTCCTATTGTTGCACTTTTTGAAGCAGTATTGGGTGTAAAAACTGTTCTTATGGGCTTTGGTTTGGACAGCGATGCCATTCACTCTCCTAATGAGAATTTTGGCCTTTTCAATTATTTCAAAGGAATTGAAACTATTCCTTATTTTTACCAATACTTTAAAGAATTGAAAGACTAGAATATTTTTGTAGTCTGATATACTTTTAATAGCATAATTTAAGTTAGTAAGAAACAGTCTTTTGCCTCAACTAACACTTAATGACAAATTGTCACAGAAACTTGATCTTATGAAAAATTTCACAACCAACTTCCTGCTGTTTTTTGCATTTCTGGTCTTCACAATGAATGCCGATGCTGCAGTAAATCCACCTGTTAAATACACAGAAAAAATTGAAGTGCAGGTAAAAAGTAAAGATTTGAAAGCCCGAATTAAGACTTTCAAAAAGACTCATAAAGCAGAACTGAAAGGCCTGAACAAACAGGATAAAAAAGCATTTATTGCCGACGGCATCAATAGAGATCCACTAATTCCGAACGGTTGGCTGCCAGTGGGTATAGTCCTATTGATAATTGGTGCAATTATGGCACTTTTCGGCGGCTTGATCGCCTGGGTGGGCGGTGTTATTGCTGTGGTTGGACTTGCCTTTGTTATTGTTTGGCTCATAAAAGAAGTAAACAGTCCTTATTAGGATGATTGATAGTAAAATGAAGGCAGTTCCTGTAATGGGGCTGCCTTTTTTTGTTTTATTCTATCATCAATCGTCCCTAAAATAAAAATATCCGTTTACAAATACAGGATACTTTCAGCGTTCTGCTTTCAGCTCTCGGCAGTTTTCGCTATCTTTGCTTTTCAAATGTAATCTCACATGAAAAAAATTGACAGCCTTATAATTAACAGTTTCATTCCACCTTTGGTGGTATGGTTTATGGTTGCCGTCTTTATCTTCAATATGCAGTTTCTTTGGAAATATATTGACGATATAGTAGGCAAGGGCTTGGAAATTCGTATCATTTTTGAACTGCTTTTCTATCAGGCACTTGCGATGGTTCCACGAGCGCTCGTTTTCGGTGTGGTCATAGCATCTGTTATGACGCTGGGTAATTTAGCCGAACACTATGAGCTGGTCAGTATGAAATCGGCCGGAGTATCGCTCATACGTATTCTTTTTCCCTTATTCATCTTGGTTGGCGGACTGGCAATTGCCTCTTTTATTTTTTCAAATCATATTATTCCTGTCACTGCTTTGCAATTTAAAACACGGCTTTATGACATAAGGAAACAGAAACCAGCCTTGGATCTTGAGCCAGGACAGTTCAATAATGACTTTAAAAATATGGTCATATATATAGGCGCCAAAGACAGAGAGAGCAGAAAATTGAAAAATGTAAGGATTTATGACCATACCAAACAAAACGGAAACAGCAGTCAGACAAATGCAAAACTTGGCGAACTATATTTTTCGGATGATAAGACCTTTCTTATTATTAATCTTCAGGATGGACAGCGCTACGAAAATATACAGTTGAATACAAAAAAAGCGGCAGCCCAGTTTCCATACATGAGAACCAGTTTCAAGGAATTTCGTACGATTCTGGATATGAGCGAATTCAACTTTTCTGAAACAGACAAGGATTTATTCAAAAACCATCATTCCCTCCTTACATTGAATCAGTTGATCAGAGGAATAGATTCCATATTGGCAAGAAGGGACCGACGTGTGGTTGAAACTCAACAAGGCTGTGACAATTTCTATCATTTCAGAAGAATCGGTCTGACGCCACAGGATACCGCCAAAGCTCCACTGAAGAGACTTTACATTCCCTACGAGCGAACACATAAGCCCATAACTGGCACATTTACCCAATTTGCAAATTTTATCGACCTTAAAGAAAAGCATGATGTATTTCAACGGGCGCAGAGCTATGCGCGGAATATAAAAACTCAATCGGATAACATGGTACGCAGTCTTCCACGGTTTCAGGAAGAGATTGCTGCACATGAAAATGAGATACACCTAAAATTTGTATTTTCTATCGCCTGTATTTTGTTTCTCTTTATCGGGGCTCCTATGGGTGCTATCATCCGGAAAGGCGGTTTCGGCTGGCCAATATTCATCTCATTCATTTTCTTCATGGGATTTTTTGTACTGCACCTCACAGGAGAACGACTGGCAACCAGTCTTGTGTGGCCTACCTGGCTGGGCACCTGGTTACCTATTTGGTCTTTATTCCCAATTGCGGTTTTCCTTAGTATCAAGGCCATGAATGATTCAAGAATGATTTCATTGGTTGGCATCAGAAATTTCTTAGCCAATATTTTCAAAAGAAAATCTAAATAGATGAAGGACTTTATTGATAATAACAAATATTATCTGATACCTTTTTTACTGCTTATGCTTTCAGGGCTTATCTTTTTGTTTTTCAATAACAAAGGAGAGGAATTGGCATTCTTTTCTGCTAATAGAACTGCTTTTATGAACACCTTTTTTAAGGTCGCCAATTATCTGGGAGAAGCCTATATTTTCATTTTTTGTATTTCTATTTTGTTATTGTTCCAGCTTTGGAAGCAGTCAATTCCAGTATTATTATGTGGGATTTTTTCGATTATATGCAGTCATTTTTTTAAACATTTTTTTGGGTATCCAAGGCCTGCCATTTACTTTTTAGAAACGCTGAAACGGCCTGAACTGCTACAGCCTGTGCCAGGAGTTGAATTGGTAAGCAGCTATACTACAAGCTTTCCATCCGGACATACCACAGCAGCATTTGCACTTTGTGGGATTCTTGCATTTATTATCAATAGACCATTGTATATCAAACAATTATTCCTATTACCGGCTATGCTTGCAGGAGCAGCACGTATCTATTTGGGTCAACATTTTCTAAGCGATGTAATTGCCGGGGCTTTATTGGGGACATCTATAGCTATCATTGTCTATATTTTTGATTCCCGCATTCAAGTTATTATTACAAACAGATTCATTCAATCAGCTACTAAATAGATCCTGAAATGTCAAGATATTTTCTGGAACTTACCTATAATGGTACACGTTACAACGGTTATCAGATACAACCAAATGCCCCAAGTATACAAGAGGCAATTCAACGTGCGTTAGCTGTTTTGCTGAGACAGGAGCATGTGGAACTAACAGGTTGCGGGAGAACTGATGCAGGTGTTCATGCATTGCAGTATTTTGCCCATTTCGATTTTGAAGGACTATTGCCTCATAATCTGGTTTATTCGCTGAACGGCATTCTGAAAAAAGACATTGTCATTCATCGCTGTATTCCCGTACAAGACCGGGCACATGCCAGATTTGATGCTATTTCAAGAAGTTATGTTTATCATATCGATCTGCGACCCAATCCTTTCCGTCAGGAAACAGCTTATTACTGTCCATTTGCTCAAAATCTGGATAAGGAACTTATACAAGCAGCTGCTGCTCTGCTTTTGGAATATAAAGAATTTGATACATTCTGCCTCGCTAATACCGATACTCCAACTAGACGTTGTGACTTGCGCCGCTCCGAATGGCAGTTCGAGACTTGGCAATGGCAATATCATGTCAGCTCTGACAGATTTCTGAGAGGAATGATACGCCTTATTGTAGGCATGTGCCTGAATGCAGGTAGGGGGAAAATAAAATTGGAAGATCTGCGTACAGCTTTAGATAATCAGCTGTCTTTGGAACAGGCATGGTCAGCACCAGCTTCAGGTTTGTTCCTTACAGATATTAAATATCCTTATATTTAAAAATATAAAAGGTATTTACGCTTCAAATAGTAGAGTCAATACATTTTTGGGTATTGTGCAATACTCTTTTCTAGTCAGGATAAACTGCTTTACCTTTTCCTTTTTTTAATTTTTTTGCATCTTCTTTATTAACAAACATTATACTGGTAGTTGCATGTCCGTCTTTATCAACCAGAGAATAACCTGCATTAACCCAACCGATAATATTACCAGAGATAACACGAACATCCACAAAGCCCATCATTTTCATGTAAGCTCCTACATGTTTGGCGCGTGAGTCATCTACGCTGCAAAGTATGATCGTTGTATTTCTGTCCAACATCCAAACTTTTTCAACGCTAAAATTGTTGTAACCTACTCTTTTTGCACCTTTTATATGACTAACGTCAAATTCATTATGTTCGCGTGTATCAATAATAAATAAACGGTTACGGGTGTCTATAAGTGATTTAAGATCAAATGGCTCGATGGGAGTTATACGCACTTTGTTCAAGTCTAGACCCTGTACGAAAGGTTTAAACTCAGGAAGCTCACCAGGGCTCGAGAATGGGGATTCAGCAAAAGCACCGCCGCCGCCAAAAGGATCAACTTGAGCCTTAATGGAGCTAATGAAAAGCAAGAAGAACAAAGATGCAATAAAGTAATGGGACTTCATCGTCTTAGTTTAGTAGTTTAATGAGGGGAATAATAATTGATTGATAATTTTTCAAAACGTATCCAAAACAGTTAAAATAAATTATTGTTAACTGTTTTTACAATTTCTTTGTAAAGAATAACAGTAAGAAATTTCAAAAGCTAAAATAAATGATTGCGATATTTCATTGTATAAATATTATGCCAAAG
>CAINVS010000704.1 GCA_903854205.1 uncultured Bacteroidota bacterium
AATTTTGTCTTTCGTATCATATTTCAGTGCACTTTTTTCTACAGTATTCAGCTCATCTCTTAATAACCCACAATAATTTTCCAAAGCCAATGCCGTTTTTGTCCAGCTGTCAGTGCCCTTTGACTGTTTTGAATTTGCATAATTAATATTGTTATTTAGGACAGAAACCTGTTTCTCCAAATCAATAATTAATAGTCTGTATTTTTTTAAGTCCTGCTCCAAGTTCTCAAAATTTTCTGAAATTTTATCCTTGTCTTTGATTGTCATCCTAATTTCTTCAAACAGTAGAGCGCAGTCATAAATTAACATTGTTAAATTTTGAGTTTGAGCAGCAATTAATTGGAAAACTTCATTTTTACTTTGTTTCAATCGCCCTACGGCTCCCAGTAAATCTCCAATATTAGTTTTAGCCTCTGTATAAAAATAAACGGTATTGCTGATCTCTGCCTTTTTTCTGTCCAAGTCCTTTTTCAACGAATAAATTCCTGAAGTCATTATATTTTGGCAACGTATTGCTTCATTTAATGCCAAGGTTAACACAGCTAATGCATCAGCATCTTTAAAATCCCAATGTGTAACAGCGCCAGAAAAGATTTCAGAATTTAGTATTTTATACGCAGTTTCCGAATTTTCATTACTTTTTGCAAATTTATTATTAGAGGGCAAAACCGGAACAAATATTGAATAATTGACTTTATAATGAACGACAAGCATTTGTACTAAGGAATTATTGTAATGATTGTGTAACTGATAAACCAGATCATTCCGAAAATCTGTAGTATTTCTTTTACTGTATGATAATTCGTTCAGAAAATATCTTTTGTTGTTTTGTGATGCATTTATAGCATTAAGTACAGGCTTAACTGTATTATTTTGGCCAGAGATCATCTCTATAAAAACCAATTGAGAATCGGTCTCAATTAAGTTTTTTATCAAGATATCTTCTGGGAATAAGCTTTTGATATTAGTCTGAAGATTGTATTTAATTTCACTAAATGCTCTTTGTTCCAACTTCAAATAATCTGTAATTTCTTTAGGCAGTTGTTTTAACGCCAGATCAGCCCATTTGATTCTAAATGGGTTGGACGCTGTATTCAATTTTAAATTTGCAAGCTCAAATTCTGAAAAAATTGAATCTAACTCAATTAAATTCAACCTTTCCAGCTTTAAATCAGTGTTAATTTTCTTGCTAATCGCATCTATTATATTCAAAGATTCTGCTATTTCAGGATATTGTTGTTTTAATGAATTACAAAAACCGATATTCCTGATACAGGTTTCTTCCCAAGCTGTTTGCTGCTGACAGTTTTCAAAAGCATACGGATTTAACTTCTTCTTTTCTGAAAGTGATTTGTACATATTGGAAAGGCACTGGCTGTAAATCAGTACTTCATTATTTGTCCGATACAATAATTTATCCAAACCAATTTCGAATTCAGACATTCTTTGAGCTGAGACACTCATTCCAACAAATAGTATTAAAAGAGTTAATATTCTTGCCATTACTTAGATTTTAGTTAATCGGTTAATAATCTATCCTCAATTTCTTCCGAAGAGAGATAATGCTCCGGAATTGACTTGGATGACTTTGCACCAAGTTCCTTCAGGCGTTCCGCTCTCACAATAAGGTTGCCTTTGCCTGTGGACAATCTGTTCATTACAGACTGATAAGCAGACTGTGCCGATTGCATTCGCTGTCCCACCTGTTCCAATTCTTCTATCCAAAGTACAAATTTGTCATAAAGGATACCTCCTTGTTGAGCTATTTGCAGCGAATTTTTATTTTGCTGTTCCTGTCTCCAAAGATTAGAGACTGTTCTGAGTGTTGCTAACAAAGTGGAGGGGCTAACCGGCAAAATATTTTTTTCAAGTGCTTCGTAAAAGAATTCATGTTCGAATTGCAGTGCCAGCGAAAAAGCAGGTTCTATAGGAATAAACATGAGTACATAATCCAAAGAATTGACCCCGAGCAATTGTTGATAGTTTTTCTGACTAAGCTCCTCTAAATGTTTACGGATTGATATTAAATGCTCTTTCAGAAATTTCTGCTTTTCATCTTCATTTATAGCCGAAACGTATCTTTCGTAAGCAGTAAGACTCACTTTCGCATCTATAATAAGGTGTCGCTGCATTGGTAAATAAATAATAACATCCGGTTGAAATCTTTTGCCGTCATCTGTTTGGAGTGACTGCTGAACCATGTATTCCCGACCCTTGGTCAGTCCCGATTTTTCAAGAATGCGTTCCAAGATCATTTCGCCCCAGTTCCCCTGTACTTTTGATTCTCCTTTTAGCGCTTTTGTAAGATTATGCGCCTCCTCAGTTACTAATTTATTCAAATCGGTCAAAGATCGTATCTGTTCTGAAAGAGTCGCGCGCTGTTTGTTCTCATCAATATAAAAATGTTCTACCTTTCGTTCAAAGTCCAAAAGTTTTTCTCTTAATGGGTTCAGAATCATATTCAGCTGCTCCTGGTTTTGTTTTACAAAATGACTTCCTTTTTCTTCCAGTAGCCTGGAGGCCAGATTCTCAAAATCAAGCCTCATATGTTGTTGCATTTTAATAAAATCATTTTCATG
>CAINVS010000705.1 GCA_903854205.1 uncultured Bacteroidota bacterium
ATTCACTCTTTCTATCAGTAATAGGAAATTCCAAATTTACATGTTCATCGTTAAGATTGGCTGCTGTATTCAGTTTATTGTCAGTTCTTTGCAGGATCCAACAGAATTTTATGAGCTGTTGCTGATATTGGAACTGTGTCAAGGGCTTTTAATGCAGATTTTTTTCCTAAGGCGCTAAGAAATTCCCTGAAGTTCAGCGGGAACATATACAGGTACTGTACCCTTCCGACAGGAAAGTTTTTTACCTGATCGAGCGCAAACTCTAATAGTGAACCGGCTGCAATCACATGCAGAGCAGGAAAGTCTTCATAGAAATAACGCAACAAGGCAATTGCTTTTGGGCTTTCCTGTATTTCATCTATGAAAATTAAGGTATTATCAAAATTGTCTTCCAGTTCAAACTTTAGGAAAATGGCCGTGATTATATCTTTCACATCTTCAAACTCTTCAAAATACCGCTTATGTTCAGGTCTTTCAAGATTGAGATAAACGTACTGTCTGTATGATTTTGAAAAAATATTGATCAGTGTTGTTTTTCCAACCTGTCTTGCTCCTCTTATGATTAACGGTTTTCGGCTTTTACTGTTTTTCCATTCCTGTAATTGGAGGATAGCTGTTCTTTCCATATTTGTTTGATTTAATTACAAATATAGACAAATTAAATTAAGTTTGTAACAAAGTCAGGGTAAAATATTGAATATCTTGTAACAAAGTCAGGGTAAAATGTTTAATTTCTTGTAACAAAGTCAGGGTAAAATTATTGATGTCATTAAGAAAAAGCAAAATAAAGGATTTGCTGAAGATAATTAATCCTTAGCCCAAACCTTACATCCTTCCGTGCAATTGGTACAGATGTCAATCTGATCCCGGCCCTTCAGAAGTTCAGCCCTGAAATTTTTATAGGCCTGTCCCTGCCAAACCTGGCGGAAGGAAAGTTCTTTCAAGTCACCCAACTGATACTTTGCATCTTTATCGAAACAACAGGGAACAACGGTTCCGTCCCAGGTGATAACACAGCTGTGCCATAGTTTCCAGCAGTGATTCAGCAATTCATTTTTGATTTGATAGGTCCCATCAGCCTTTTTGGCATAACGGGAGTATTTGTCTATACTAGGGATAAGCGGATTGCCCTGTTCAAAATCATAAATCTGTGCCGTTTTCAGTTTTACTTCATCCACACCGATTTCCTTTGCCAGTTCATAGACCTCGGGAATCTGATGTTCATTGGGCTTTACGACCAAAAACTGAAAAATTATATGCGGAGTTTTCGACTTCAGTTCTTTTTTCCATTTCACAATATTTTTGGCTCCCTGAATGACATTGGCCAGTTTACCGGCTTTTCGGTAGGATTCATAGGTCTCCTGTGTGCTGCCGTCAATGGAAATAATCAACCTGTCCAAGCCTGATTCCACAGTCAGCTTTGCATTTTCTTCATTCAGAAAGTGTCCGTTTGTAGAAGTGGCGGTGTAAATGCGCTTCTTATGGGCATATTTTACCATCTCCAAAAAATCGGGATTGATATAGGGCTCGCCCTGAAAATAAAAAGTCAGATAAAAAACCTCTTTATGCAATTCATCAATCATTTTTTTGAAAAAATCCTGTTTCAGATTACCCGTTGGGCGGCTGAAACTGCGCAATCCGCTTGGGCATTCGGGACAACGAAGATTGCAGGCAGTGGTGGGTTCAATAGCGACAGAAAATGGCAGGCCCCACTGTATCGGCTTTTTGAGCCGGCGGGTGAGGAGGAAGGAAAGATAAACCTTAACTGCATTCCATAGTCGACGGGGGCCAAGTTTGGAGAGCAGGTTGAGGGAGTCGCGCATATATAATTTTAGATGTGGTGATATTGATGTGTCCGGATTTATCGGGATGATGATGTGCGGATCTTGTCAGCAAGCCGACGAGACAAGTTGTGCGATTTATTTTTGTGGATTTTTCAGGTACACTCTACTCTCTACTTTTTACCTTCTACCCATTTAAAACATCCCACTCAAAACCGACTTCACTAACTCTCTCGGTTGAAGGCGATTCAGATTAAAACTGAAACTGATCCGATTCATATAACCACCCCGTTGTTTTAGCAGAAGATCCAAATTTTTACTGCTTACTAATGGGAAATATATTCCGGCAGCTCCATCCCAAATATCAATCATCAGACCGCCGTTTGCAAAAATCTGATCTGAAATGCTGACCACTGTCACAGAAGGTGCTGAATTTTGAAAATAGCCAAGATCGAGATAAGGTTTTAATTTGATAAACTCAGTTCCAAAAGGCAATTTAATTGGAATATCAGACTTGAGGTTAACCGCAAAAATAAAGCTGTTACTGCGGCCATCAGCAATAGACTGTGCAATATCAATCGGGGTTTTGAAGCCACCTTCTCTTAAATTAATTTGTTGAGACCAAAAGGCGCCCTGCTCCCGACGTCCGTAAATATGTTCGTCGAACTGATAATCATTGCTATTGCGGGAAGCAAGATGTAGGGGAAAGACTCCGAAATCTCTTTGAGTGTGCAATGGAAATCCTGCAGCAAAGAATCGAAGATCTACCGACTTTTTATTGGCAAAATAAAACTTAAAATTACCTTCCACGCTCAGTTTCAGATAATGTCTGGTCGAATCTCGGCCTGTATCCAGATAATTGGCATATTCTGCCTGTGAGCGGATGCTGAAAGGCCTGATGGGATGACTGTTCGAATAAGCATGTGTGAGCCTGTGCGTACTGCGCCAAAGATTGCGTTTGCCGGCAAAAATTACCACAGTGTCGGGTCTTTCAAAAATTTCTTTTTCCGTCAGGATGATGTTATTGTCAATCCGCAGCTTATGCGATTTGTAGCCGCGGGCCTCTTTTTTTCTGAAATTAAATTCGGCATTGGGATTAAAACGTGCATAACGCAGATGATAATCATAAGTGCTGTTATCGAAACCGTTGAAACTTTTAACGCCCAATCCGACAGACCAACTTTGAAGCTGACCTGTTTTTGGAATGAAATTGCGTCGTACCTCCCCTACTCCTACAGGAGATTTGGAGCCAAAACCATAGAGCGGTGCGAAACCGTATTCCCATTTCCTTGCAGGAATTGGCGTATTGTAAAATGCCAGTCCCAACATAAATCCGTCATGTGTATTGTACCCCAATGCCGGTGCGAAATTGATAAAGGGATACTCCGGATTTTTAGCACTGAAAAGGAATTTGAATCGGGGTTTGATACCCACTTTAAACAAACCTTTATTGCGGGAAATATTGTCAATAAAATCAATATCGGGCATCTCTCCCGATCCGTCGAGGCGATAGGCAAATCCTTCTTTTCCGTCGAAACGCAGGACTGTATCTGATCCGGGAGCTAGCCCTTCAAACCAATAGGTTTGGAGGATGGAATCTTCGTTATTAACCAGCGAAACGGAGTATGGAGCGGAAATTTCCCCCTTGTTTTTAACGGTCAGCAGCAGTTCGGCGCCTTCCGATTTTGCATGGGTAATGCCATAATTTAAGAGTTTGGTACTGCCAAGCAGATCGTCGAAGACCCAGGCCATATTTTTACCGCTTTCTTTTTCGAAGACCAGCTGCAATTCCTCCGGAGTCGGATGTTTAAATTTCCAGACAGTAAAATATTTTGCCAAAATCCGGTCCATTTCATTGGTACCGAGGTACTGTTCCAGATAGCGCAAGGTCAACGTCGGTTTTGAATAAGATCCCAAAAAGTAGTTGATATTGGTCAGATTTTGAGACGGCGTTTTACTCGGCTGTTCTATTCCCTGACGGGCCTGCAGCAGATAGGCCAGATAATTTGTACGGTTTTCGCTGCGCGGATAGTATTTGTCGGTGTATCGCGTTTCGATATAAGAGTTGAAACCCTCGTCCATCCAGGCATTTTCGCGCTCATTGCTGGCCAGAATGCCGTAAAACCAGTTGTGGCCAATTTCATGCGTAATGACTACGTCCAGCGACTTGTAGGTATAGGAGAGTCCAATAACCGTAATCATCGGATATTCCATGCCTCCTCCGGCACCAAGTGCCGATTGTACCGCTGTTGCATGCGGATAAGGATATTCACCTATTGTATTTGAATAAAATTCAATGGCAAGGGCGGTAAATTTCGGGCCCCTTTTCCAAAGATTGGCTTCTTCATTGGTAAAATAGGAATAGACATCAATTTCCTTACCTGAAGGCAGTTTGGCCTTGTCTTTAAGGACATAAAAGCGTTTGTCGGCAAACCAGGCAAAATCGTGAACATTTTCAGCCTTGAAATGGAGGGTTTTAAAAATGGAATCGGAGGCCGGAAACTCATGATCAATCAGTGATAGCTGATCAAAATTCTGTTTTTCGGAAAATGCAATATGTTCGTTCAGAAAAGCCAATTCTTCCTTAGTTTGTAATTCTCCGGTAGCCGCCACGAGATAGTTTTTCGGAACTGAAATTTTAACATCAAAGCTGCCGAATTCGGAATAAAATTCACCCTGATCCAGATAAGGCATCGGATGCCAGCCATCGCGGTCATAAACCGCCGGTTTGGGGTACCATTGTGTTACCTGATAACTTTCTTCGATATGTCCCAATCTCGATACCGACTTTGGAATCTGCACCCGAAAAGGAGTGCTGATGTTCATAGAAGCCCCAGGTGCCAATGGTTTTGGCAGTTCTAATTTGGCAATGTCCGGCTGATCGCCATAGAATTTCCACTTTACTTCCTGTCCGTCAATTTTAAAAAGCAGACTGTCTATACCGCCACGCTCTTCTTTTTTGCTGAAATAAAAGCTGCGGTCGCCATTTTCGGTAAACTGATTGGAAAAGGCTGTCCGATTATTCTTATAGGCATTTGGCCAGAGGTGAATGTATATAAATTTCAGTGTATCAGGGGACTGATTGTAATAGTCCATGCTGATATCACCGGCAAGGCGTTGCTTTTTGTCGTCCAAACTGACATTTATTTTGTAATCGACCTTTTGCTGAAAATAGGGTCGTTGCGCCTGACAGATACTGCCTATAAGCAGTAAAAAGGCTATTAATATTTTGGGCATATAGATTATCTCCGTTTCGGTTTTGAAAACAGAGATAAAGATAGGGAAAGTATTGGAAAAAGGAAAATTCTGTGCGGGTGTTGGGATTGGGATTGACTTGAGCCTAATCAATTATCCCCATACAGCCTCAATACATTTTTAACTGTTGTTTTTAACTCCGAAATTAAACTTTCAGGTTTTATAACTTTCACACTATCCCCAAAGGATAGCAGTTCCATTAAAAAATCATGTGTCAGAAAGATGTTTAATTTTACAATTAATTCCTCCTCATTATCTGTAAGAATAACCTGAGATTCATGCAGCGGCAGAGATTTTATGTACTTGCCCTGAATAGGATCGAAGGACAAAATTACTTCTTCAGGTTTCATTTCATTGGGACTGATGATCCCAAAACTGTATTTGAAATATTCATTTACATTGAAATTTGCCGGGATTTGAAACCGTTTATTGCTGATTTCCAAATCAGTGATACGGTCAAGCGCAAATGTTTTAACCTGTTTGTCTTTCAGGTCATTGGCCAAAATATACCACCTGTTTTTTGACTCTTTTAGCGCATAAGGTTCCACAGTCCGGGAACTCAGTTCCTCTTCCCAAAATTTCTGATAGGTAAAACTTACCTGAACCTTATTTTTAATGGCATGCAGCAATCCGTATAGGTGTTCAGTACCCTGTGGCTTTCTTTTTTCAAAATGAATATGGTTCGACAATCTGTCCGATAAATTTAGGGCATTAATGGTGTCAAAGGCCTCCAAAATACGGTCGGTTATTTCCTGACGCCCTCTGTCTTCGATAAAATATACCTTTTTTGAAAAGTCATATTGAATAAAAATATCGAAAATAGTTTTGATGTCATCCAAATCTCTTTGAAAAGTCCGTTTGGAAATAGTGAAATCATAATCCTTAAACGCTGATTCCTTCTCGAGATAATCAAATATTTCTGCTAAACTTGCCGGTTTTTTTTGAAGTTTCTTAATTATTAAAAAATATCTGGAGAAGGATTCTTTTTTTGACATGTTAGCTTTTATTTAATGTTATTTACAAACAATTTAGACCTCAAATATTCGTCCGGCAACAGGTATTTTAATATTGTATTTCTCTTCTAAATTGCTGAAATATAAAAACAGATCATCTTCATTTACAAGTATTTTGTAAGTTTCATCACTTTTTTCAATGATGCCAATTTCCTGCAATTGTTGCATTATTTCTGATGCAATTTTATAGGTCACCCGCAATCTTCTTTGCAATAAGGAAATGGATGCTTTCTGTTCAGAAGATACAATTTGAGCGGCGATGTAGAGGTCCGGGTCCGGGTTTGGGAGGGTCATGTTAGGTTGGTTTGGTTAGATAGACTTCGAGATTGTCGATTGTTATTGAATTTCCGGAGCTGTCTTTTACATCCTGATATTGTTCTTTCTTTGTATTCCATTTTTTTAGATTGTCCCACCTATCTAGCATAAATAAATTATTATCATTTACTCGAAATTGAATGTCCCAACCCCAGAAATACGGTACCCCTTCTATTTTATTGTATGATTCAATGCTGTTTTTTTCAAATAGAGTTGATAATAATATGTTTCGTTTATGCCCGATTACAGTATAATTCCTGCAGCCATTTGTATGCAAATAATACATCCTATCCCAATAAATATCCATATTATTATTAAGAGTTGAAGGTAATAACTCTTCTTTAGTTAACAACAGAGTTTTACACAAATCAATTTGACATAGTAATAAATTCTGATCAGTTATTTTTGAAGTATATTTGACTATATGATTAGCGATATCATCAATTTCAAAAAAACTATTAAGTACTAATACGAACTTAGCATTGTCATTTTTTAAAATATAATCTCTCCAATTACTCATATTAGAATTGTAATAAATTTGTTGGAAATTTTCCCATTCTGAGAATAAACTAATTATTGATCTCAATAAAATTGCATCATTTTTATATTTTTCTTTTACACCATTTTCATCAAAATACTCATTAGCTTTTTCAAATCTGCTGACAAATTTACTCCAATCATAAGTATCTACATCTGTCCTAAATAAGAATCGGATTGCGCCTTTGAAAAAGGCATGTTGTTCGGCTTCAATAATTTTTCTCTCCCACTCTCCTGAACTGTCATTTTTGATTTGAATAGCTTTTTGAATCTCTTCTTTCATCTGTTCTTCAGCAAAATCAGATTTAATATCTGTTTTCTTTTCTTTCAAAAATTTATAAATATCAGCAGCCCCTTCAACCAATTCATCTATCAAACGCATTGCACCAATCATTGACGGAATACTATTTATACCAGCATTTTCCACGATGTTCCAAACCACTCTCTTCCACTGTCGGAATGATTTCTCATTATAATCACCAGTTTCAAAATAACGGCAGATTGCATAAAAAACAACTCTTTGCCCTTGGTTTAAAGTGGTAATTGAACCTTCCTTATCTTTATATTCAGGAATAAATTTGAAACTTGAGCCACTATCCCAATTAGGAAAGAATAATCTGTTAATTTCTGATTTATCTTTTTGATTGAAAGCAACATGAAAATTATTCAATATTTTAGATAATCTCTTAAAAATATTAACGCCAAAAACTTCCTGTTCCTTATTGTTATCTTTATACTTAGGTGAATAGACTGAAAAATCCGAATAGGTTATATTGTTATCATAAAGAATTTTGTATGTATTCGTTGCTTCGATTTGATCTTGTGTATATAAATCTTTTTTATCAATATTTTTTGCTCTGATCAACTCATTCAAAAAAAAGCGATTAATAAAAGCAAAATAAATTTCGTCTATTTTATGATCTTCAGATCTAAATTTCCAGAAAATATCAGTCCAATTTGTGTCTAAATTATGATCAAAATCGGCTGTATCAAATCCTATATAATAATCATCGTTTTCAGTTTTATTCTTCAAAAAACCGACAAGATCAGCCTTGAAATTTTCAAATGGAGTAAGCGCTTTTCCTCTAGCATTCATTTTTATGTAGAGGTCATCAGATAGCCTTAGTTCATCTAAAGGCAGATAATGGAATTTAATTGGACAATTTTCACCTATAAGTAGGTTCCAATATTTTTCAAAGTCACAGTTTTTATCAAATAACTCTTCAATTCCGTCAATTATATCATTGTTTTTTACATCTTTTATTACAGTTCCGCCAAGCATTGTAAGCATGGCTTGGATTGTAGGATCCTGTTTCCATACAGAGAAAAACCAAGGTTGATCTTCAATTACCGAAACAATTTTAGCTTCTGAATTTAGCTCAAATTTAGACATATTATTACAAAATTCACGTGATGAAACTCTAGTTTCATAAGTGAATTTATTAAACATTTCTTTGTTATCTGACAGTTTTTCTGCTCTTTGGGCAATAAACCAATGTAACAGCCAAAGTGTTGTCAGTCGTTGCTGTCCGTCAAGTGGATTTAATCGCTTGTTCTTTATGCTACCATAAATGAAATCAAGTTTAAGAACTTTTTCATCATTTGATAATTTTCCATCTAAAGCATCTTTTAAGTCTTTTAAAAACTTTTCACGCAATTTTTCTTTCCCGATTCTGCCCTGAGCATAATCACGTTGAATAATTGGAATTTCGATTTCAAATTTATCTAAAAGCTGCCAAAAACTAATTGGCTGAGTGTTATTATTGCTCATGTGTAATTACATTTTGTGTTGGCAAATAAAATTTCAGCGTTTCTTTTATGTCTTTAATATAACATTTCCGGTCTTTTTCACCCCAAAAAGACATTTGTGAAAGATCTTCACTATACAATTTCAGGAACACATTTTTTGTGCATACTGGTATGAATGTACCGATTTTTTCCCTATTAATGATTGTTTTTCTTTTGACGGGAAAAACTGCATTTTTATAACTCCGATTTGTACCTTCGTCCAAAAGAACTAAATTTGAAATATCATCAATTGTGTCTTCGTTCAACCCGGAATTGTTGAAGTAATTGATTACAATATTGAACAGATTTTCAAATGGCTCAACCTCAGAATTATTTTTATCGTCAACGGAATTTACATAAATATTTATAGCCTCTAATATATCTTTATCCGCTATAAATACTTTAGCATCATTTAACCAATCAATTTGGTGTTTTCTGTCATTTGGCATTTCCTCGGCAATGGCTCTGATATGTTCAATATCCCATTTTTCTTTTTTGTATCTGTCAAAAGGGAATCGATTGCTTTCATTTTCATTGTTAAGCATAGTCTGAATATTATGAAACAGCAGGATTTTTCTTATCATACTGCTGTTCTCTCCATATTTCAATTCATCAATATTAACGCATATTTCTTTTTTAATCTGGATTTGCAAATAATCTCTAAATTCAGATTTAGTTTTATCAATGCTGTTTTTGATGATCTCTCTGATATCAGTACCAATAGAAATAAGATAACCAATTAAGTGGTATATGTTCCTATCAGTAAACCACTCGTTGATTCTATTGTAATAATTTTTGATTTTTTTCCAATATTCAGGAATTTCCTGTTCAGATATACTTTTGAATTCCTTAAAAAAATAACGGAAAGTAGAAAAAGGATCAATATTTTTTTGATCATCTGCAATCAGATCAAAAATAAATTCAATACGCGTATTTTTAATGTTTTCTTCTTTATTGATAAAGTACCAGAAAGCATCATCTTGTAGTTTATTTTCAATGCTATCCCATTCAGAAGCAATTTCAAATTGTTTCTGACGGATTTTTTCTAAGTCATTACTTTGCCCGAAATTTGAACTGTTCAAAAACAAGGCCTTTATCAGCTCAGCATTGGTCAAAGGTATTTTTCCTATGTTCAAACGGGTAAACACTTTTACAGGGTCTTCATCTACAGATTCATACCAAATAAATTTTACTTCATTCAAAAGCGTTTCCAGAAATTTTTTCTGAAGCTGATTATTCTTTTCAAAAAACTTTTCAACCTGTTCTTTTGTGTTGACTATGTGATAATAATCGATATTTTCCTCTTTCTTTTCTATGGAAATTTTCTCCAGAAAATCTGCACTGCCTTCCCTAGTTTCATAGGTTATACTGAATTTTTCAGAATGTCCGAGAGAAGCCAAAATAATATAAATTGTTGTAAGTCTCTGCTGCCCATCAATAACTTCCCATCTGTTTTTATCATTATCAGATTTTTTTACGACCAATGGCTGGAGGCAATACCAAGTTTCTCTTGGTTTCTCCATAAACTCCTTTATATCATCCAACAGATCTTGCACCTGTGGCTGTGTCCATCGGTAACCACGTTGATATGAAGGAATGAAAAAATTCATGCCCAATAAATCATTAATTGGTTTTTCTGTTAAGCACATAATTTATATCAATTTTAAAAAAATTAAATATCTTCAATTTTGCATTAATGCTCCAATATATATACAAATAAACTGTTAAATTTCTAAAAATAAGTTCTAAAATAGCTGCTTCGGATTTTGTGCCAAACAAGTATAAATTTCCCCCCAGGCTTCATTTATGTATTTTCGTAACCCCTTTTTGTCCTCATCAGGGTTTGCAAGTTTTTCGGTTAAATATATTAGTCTGTTTTTAAGTTTTGAAAGCCTTTATACCCCTGTCATTCTGAAAAGCAAATATCTCTGTCGCTTGAACCTTATCTTTAACAATGTATTTTGTTATTGTAGCATTTTCTACCAGCCTGCCCCATTTTTCTAAATCAGATAATGATGCAGTCAAAAATTCTTTCTCAAATATTTTCTTCGCATTTCTTATACGTTCCTTTGATTTTGTATTTATTTCTTGAGAGTGTTCTTTTTTTCTGTCGATAATTTCATCAATGAAGAAATTATTATCATCTCTAACAGTTTTGAATTTTTGCGTTTCTTTACGTAAATCTTTTAAATAGTAATCCGTTAAATCTGTTAAGTCAATTTTTATTGTCTCCCCAAAATTTTTTCGGGCAGTTAATTCACTATATAGTACACTAAAAAAAATAATACATGTCGTTAAACGTTGTTGTCCGTCAATGACAAATAATGTATTTTCTTCTTTTTCTTCAAATAGGAAATGACCTAAATAATACAGATTTTTAGCATTTTTTAAATCCTCTATAAATTGATTAATTTGTTTTTCCTCCCAACTGAATGCTCTTTGATAAGAAGGAATTTCAAATTTTCTATTCTTGCTGTCAAACAGCTTATTGATCGTACTTTCCATATCATATGTTTTTAATATTTTTATTAAA
>CAINVS010000706.1 GCA_903854205.1 uncultured Bacteroidota bacterium
CAACGATTTGGCCCTTGCTGCGTCGCACCAGCGCCTGGATGATTTCCAGCACCTCGTAGTACAAAAAGCCGCCATGGCTTTGCTTATCCCGAGCCTGTAAAGAAGAAAAAGTCAGCTTTTGAAGAGGAAAATAAAACCTTTCTGGCCTCGGATAATCCAATGGCACGTTGTGGATTACTTCTGGCCGGTGCCAATAATAGCTGGCTGGGTAATGCAGATACCATGTATGCTAAAACAGGGGAAGATGGCATTCTCAGTGCCCTCGAGGTCTCTCAACTCAATCTGCGCAACACCAAACTCGTTGTCCTCTCGGCCTGTGAAACAGGTCTGGGCAAAATAGAAGGCTCGGAAGGTACTTTTGGATTGAAACGGGGATTCAAACTGGCAGGTGTGGAGCAGATTATCGTCTCGCTCTGGTCGGTTCCCGACAAAGAAACTATGGAACTCATGACTTTGTTTTACAATGATTTGAGTGTCACTTTAAATCCCGTCAGCTCCTTCGAAAAAGCCCAAAAAGAAATGCGGAAAAAATACCCGAACGAGCCGGAGAAATGGGCAGGGTTTGTGTTGGTGCGCTAGGAATTTTTACTTTGTAGATGAATCGCCGTATGGAATTAAAGAAGAAATAACTAAAAATTTGAAGTAGAAATATGAAAAACATACTGCTTTTATCTCTTTTGTTTTGTGCCTTTGCAGGGAAAGGGCAGGAGGCGAGGCTGGTGTTGCCTGTGGGACATACGAATTGGATTAACAGTTTAATATTAAGTCCCGATGGCAATTATATAGTAACGTCATCAGACGACAAAACCGCTCGTATATGGGAAGCTATAACGGGCAAGGAACTTATTATTTTTCAAGGTCATACACTTGAGCTGAGAACTGCTGTCTTTAGCACTGATAACAAGTTTGTGTTGACAGCATCAAACGATAAAACTGCTCGTATATGGGAAGCTAAAACGGGCAAGGAGCTTATTATTTTTCAAGGTCATACACGTGAGCTGAGAACTGCTGTCTTTAGCACTGATAACAAGTTTATATTGACGGCATCTTATGATAAAACCGCCCGCATATGGGATGCTGTAACTGGAAAAGAATTATTTAGTCTGCAAGGGCACACTGATTATGTTAATTCCGCAATCTTTAGCTCAGATAACAAACTTGTTTTGACTACATCCTGGGATAGTTCCGCTCGTATCTGGGATGCTTCAACAGGCAAAGAAAATATTATTCTTCAAGGGCATAATAATATTGTCAATTCAGCTGTCTTTAGCTCTGATAACAAATTAGTATTAACATCATCAAGGGATAGTACTGCTCGTATCTGGGAAGTATCTACGGGAAAAGAACTTTTTAGACTGGAAGGGCATATTGATGAGGTTTATTACGCAGTATTTAGTTCAGATAACAAATTTGTGTTGACAACATCAAGGGATAATATTGCCCGCATTTGGGATTCAAAAACGGGCAAGGAACAAATAGGTGTCAAATCGCTAGATCAAGTGGTCAATTCTGCCGTAATTAATAATTGCAATAAGTTTGTATTGACGACATCTCCCGATAACACTCTTCATCTCTGGGATGCAGTAACGGGGCAGGCACTTTTTGAAGGAGTCGATTCTACCTTTTTTTTGTCAATATTTAATTTAGAACAAAATTTTGAGTTTAAGACAAAGACATATAAGGAAATCATAAATCTTAATGGATACACAAATGAGGTAAAATTGGCAGTCCTTAGTTCCGACCAAAAGTTTATTTTGTCCGTGTCAGATGATTATTCGGCAAACATATGCGATTTTTCAAATGGAAAAGTGAATTTTACCTTTCAAGGGCATACTGGTTATATCAATTCTGCAATTTTTAGTTTAGACAATAAGCTTGTATTGACCTCATCTTTGGATAGTACCGCTCGTATCTGGGAAGCAGCAACAGGTAAAGAACTTTTTACCTTACAGGGAAACGAGGATTGGGTCAATTCTGCCGTATTAAGCTCTGATAATAGATTCTTATTGACTTCATCGGATCGAACAGTACGCATCTGTGATACAGAAACGGGTAAAGAAATTTATAAACTTCAAGGACATACAAGTACTGTTAATTCCGCAGCATTTAGCTCTGATAACAAGTTTGTTTTGACGGCTTCGTTAGATTATACCGCTCGCATCTGGGATGCAGTAAATGGCATGGAACTGACTAAATTTAAAGGGCATAGAAATAATGTTACTTCTGCAATCTTTAGTTCCGACGATAAATTCGTTTTGACTGCATCATGGGATAATACTGCTCGTATTTGGGATGTAGTAACTGGTAAGGAGCTTGTCAAACTTAAAGGTCATACACATATTGTAAATTCCGCTGTTTTTAGCTCCGATGATAAATATGTTTTAACTGCATCGTGGGATAATACAGCACGTATTTGGGATGCAGTAACTGGTAAGGAGCTTGTCAAACTTATAGGTCATACACATGTTGTTAATTCCGCTGTTTTTAGCTCCGATGATAAATTTGTTTTAACTGCATCAGCTGATGGAATCGCTCGCATCTGGGAAACAGCAAATGGAAATGAACTTTTTAGCTTTAAAGGTCATTCCACTGAGGTCTATTCAGCTTTCTTTAGTTTTGACAACAAGTATGTTTTGACTATCGGTTCCGATCACAAAACCATCCTCTGGGACGCCACAAGCGGCCGCGCCCTCTACACTCGCCTCCAACTCAAAAACAACGACTGGCTTGTCTATGACGAGCATTACCGCTACGACGGCTCCCAAGGCGCGAGGGACTATCTCTACTTTGTTTGTGGACTTGAAGTAGTGGATTTGGCACAAGTGAAAGATGCGCTATATGTGCCTAATCTGGTGCAAAGGATTATGAATGGCGAAAATCTCGATCACCTGCCCAAACTCAAAGATTTGGAAATCTGTGGCCTAACACCCGAAGTAGAGCCAAACGACAACAAAAAAGATGGTGGTTATTTTTATAATATCAAAGCCAGAAAGGGTGGGGTTGGAAAGGTAGAAATTTATATCAACGGGATGCTGCGCCAGACGGTCGAGTCTAAAAACCTGACACAAAAAGACGGAGTTTACGAACTGAAAATTGACGAAAAACTCATTCAGCAATACCAAATCGCAGATAAGGAAACGGAGCTTAAAGTCATTGCCCGCACAGCGGATAACAAAATCAGTTCACGCGGGGCAGTGGCCAGAACAATAGCAAAGGAGACTGTTTACCGCAAACCTAGCCTACATGCCATCATGGTTGGTATCGACGATTATAAGGGAGAAGGTCTCGACCTCAACTATGCCGCAAAAGATGCGATCGACCTGCAAACCGCCCTGAAAATTTCCACCCAAAAATTATTTAATGTCGATGATACCAATCGGGTGCATTTTTACAATCTGAC
>CAINVS010000707.1 GCA_903854205.1 uncultured Bacteroidota bacterium
ATCAGGCTGTTACCGAAAAGTTAGAGTCAATCCCTGAGAAACCGCCCTGTACCGATCGGTATGCAGGGTGGTGTGAGAGGACGGCTGACGAAATAATCGTCAGCCTCCTACTCGATTGTTAAAAGTAGGTATTTAAAGGCCATTTTTTTTCTTCAGGCTTTCAAGTACTAAACTATAAAGTGGTATCTTGTTTTTAAAAAAAAAGTATATTTTAATCTAAAAATGCCCTTTTTTAACCTGTTTAACCTGTTTTTGAATAAAAAAACTCAAAAATTCGAGTTTTTTTAAGAAAAATATTTGGTACTGTGCTAAAACACTATAAATTTGTACTGTGCATCAACAAAATATTTGATTTCACTAAACTTTTATCACTATGAACAAAGGAGATTTGATTGACAAAATTGCAGAGAAAGCCGGCATGAAAAAAGCTGATGCTACTGCAGCACTTAACGCTACCCTCGAAGCTATCACTGAAGCACTCAAAGGTGGTGAGAAAATTACATTGGTAGGTTTTGGTTCTTTAGATGTTGCTTATCGTGCAGCTCGCAAAGGTATCAATCCAAGCACTCAAAAAGAAATCAAAATCGGTGACAAAGTTACCGTTAAATTCAAAGCTGGTAAAGAATTGGCTGCTTCTGTAGACAACAAAACTTTGAAAGCTAATCTCAAAAAAGATGAGAAAAAGCCTGCCAAAGTAACCAAAAAGAAATAAGATTAATTTTATAATCTTAACTAATTAAAGTCATCGGGTGTATACATCCGGTGACTTTATCGTTTTTGGACCTTTCTTATTCCCAAGCCCAAATATTTCTTGTACCTTTGAGGAATATCAATCTGAGTGAAATGTTTTTAAGGTATCTGCCCTGCTATTTATTGCTTTTTTTATCGGTCCTGAACAGCCTGTCTGCTCAGGTCAGTTCTCCTGTTGACAGTATAGGTACCGATTCCATGCGCTTGGAAACTGAAGACGAGCGCGATAGACCCTTGGGCGATACTACCACAGTGTATTATTACTACCTGAATGAAGGGGTGCTTACTCATATAGATACTGCCCTGAGTGGATTTGAATATCCAAAACATGAATGGAGATCCACGTCAACCGTTTATACAGATCTAGGACATTTAGGAACTGCCCTTTCTCCTTTGCTTTGGCAGGCTAAGCCAAATGCCGGTTTCCGCAGCGGTTTGGATAATTTTAGTCCGTACAGGCTGAAATTGGATGATATCCCTTATTTTTCTATTGGCGGAAAGCGGCCTTATACCGATCTCTATTATTCCCAAATTAATATGAAGAATGTCTTGCTGCGTGCACGTTTTGCACATCAGGCTACACCATATTTTTACTACAGTCTTCATTACGGACTTCTAAATTATAATGGCTATTTCGAGGGAAATCGGAGCCGGCATCAGGATATCGGGCTCAACCTCCGTTACAGTAAATCAAAATACAGCGCATATTTTACCTTTATCAATAATGCCAATAATCAAAGCGAAAACGGCGGATTACAATCCACCGCGCTGAGTCTTATTAATAATCTCTTTTTGGCAAATGAACCTGTAAACCTGAATACGCAGACTGACGGTACGCCCAAACATGAAAATAGGCATCAAACCATATGTTACAGACAGTTTTGGTACAATGCCAAAATAGATTCTGCCAGCGGAAAAAACAACGCACGTTCGGCCGTTGGCCACCAATTACTGTTTGAAAACAACAGATATAAATACTTCGATAAAAATCCTGCAGATGACTCTTCCTTTTACGCTAACTTTCAGACCAATAATAGAGGAATCAGACATTTTATGCTGCATCAGGTTTTAGAAAATGAACTAAGCTTTCAACAGGCCTTGGGCGGAACTTTAGAGCAGGCTCCAATTGTAGTAAGAGCATTTCTTTCGCATCGATGGAATCGGGTTTTTCAGGAACCGGATAGGTTTTATGTCAATAACTTTGCTGTTGGAGCTGAGTTGTACGACCGACTCAATGGACCGTTAAGCTACCGTGCTGACCTGAAAGCCATGAACAGCAGATTGGGTATCGATTTTTGGCTGCGCGGTAAAATGAATCTTAAAATAAAAGATTTTCTTGCCTTGGGCGGCAATATGATTTTTCAACGCTATGAACCCGAACAGACTGCCCGACGTTTATATGTGTCACAGGCGCTGATTTGGGACAACAGCAATATGCTGAAACAGACACAGGAATTGAGTCTGAATGCGAATATTGCATGGCCGCGTTTTTGGGGCAGCTTCGAGTTCGGCAATCATACTATTACAAAACCGATCTATTTTGACAGTACTGCTACCGCAAGACAAATGCCGGGAACTGCCAATATCATACAGTTGCGGCTGAAGCAGGATGTACATCTGTGGAAGTTTCATTTGGAAAATGATGTTGTTTGGCAACGCATTCTGTCGGGCAAAGCGGTTTATCGTTTGCCGGAATTAATATTCAGGCATAGCCTCTATTTTGAATCCAAAGTATTTAAAACCGTAAAACTACGTACCGGTGTAAATTTTAGGTATATGAGCTCCTATAGTGCCAATGCCTATTATCCTATTTTGGCAAACTTCAATCTGCAAAATGAACAGCTATTAAGTTTTCAACCAGTTGCCGATATTTTTGTTTCTGTTAAAATATGGCAGCTCCGCTTTTTTGTAAATGCAGAAAATCTGACCTACTATCTCAATGGTTGGCAAAACTATTACACAGCACCAAATTACGCTACAGCAAACTGGTTTGTCAGATTGGGTGCCTCTTGGCAATTATTCGATTAAATATGATGTTAAACCTGAAACCTTTAAATAATGGATACTTCACGCCGTGATTTTATGAAATGGATGGGGGCCGTCAGCCTTGGTTTTGTAGGATTGAGATCAATAGCCGGGAGCAACGACCTTTTTGCTATGGCCGCAGAAGACCTCTCCGCATTTGGTTACGGACCATTAAAAGCTTTGGATTCGATTCTTAAACTGCCTGCAGGATTCAGTTATAAAATAATTGGCAAAAAGGGTGATCAAATGAGCGATGGCCTTTTTCTGCCCGGCAGACCCGATGGAATGGGTGCTTTTACCGGCAGTAAAGGAAAAGTTATACTGATCCGAAATCATGAAAATAAGTCCGATGATCTGATTGAAAGTCCATTTGGAGAAAACTATAAGCTTCTGAATAAAATAAAAAAAGAAAAATTCTTTGATTACGGTTTTGGTAAAACACCGCATCTTGGCGGAACGAGTACTTCGATTTACAATGAGGCCACTCAAAAAGTGGAATCGTTATTCATGAGTTTGCTTGGAACCTCGAGAAATTGTGCCGGAGGAATGACACCTTGGGGCTCCTGGATCACCTGTGAAGAGCATTTTTTAAATATTGATGAGCAAAACGAAGATGCTCACGGTTATAATTTTGAGGTACCTGCTACCGAAAAAATTAAGATAAAATTCCCTATTCCGCTCCGTGCGATGGGAAAATTCAATCACGAAGCTGTTTGTGTTGATCCACGTACAGGAATTGTCTATCAGACAGAGGATCAGCATGAGGGACTCATTTATCGCTTTATTCCAAAAGTAAAAGGAAAGCTGCACGAAGGCGGCAAATTGCAGGCAATGGCATTTGTTTGGAAAAAGTCGATGGATACAAGAAATTGGACTGATACGGAAACACTGAAACCTGGAACTAAATATGCAGTAAAATGGATCGATTTGAATAATATTGACAGTAAGGAAGATGATCTCAGACTGCGGGGATTTGAAGACGGCGCAGCCTGTTTTGCAAGAGGAGAGGGGATGTGGTTCGGCAAAGGAGAACTCTATTTTGCCTGTACCAATGGTGGAGCCAAAAAATACGGTCAGATTTTCAGATACATACCAAGTCTGCACGAAGGAACAGCCAAAGAAAATGAAAAAGAATATTACCCGAGGCTGGAACTCTTTGCAGAGCCAAACAACACCGAGCTATTGAAATATGCCGACAACCTGACAGTTGCACCCTGGGGTGATGTGGTTTTTTGTGAAGACAATAAAAATCCGCGAATTATAGGAATCACAGCTGCAGGAAAATTTTATGAGATTGCAGAAAATATTGGATATCCTTCAGAATTTGCCGGGGTTTGTTTTTCTCCTTCCGGCAAAACATTGTTTGTAAATATACAGGAAGCTGGACTTACTTTGGCAATTACAGGGCCCTGGGCCAAAAGAAAGGCATAGTATGAAAATTGCAGATTTTTTCTCGCGATATGAAATTGATTATACACAATCTCTTGACCAAAAGGGATTGGGCAGCGTTTATACAGCAAAGGAAAAAGAAAGCGGAGAGGTAATGGCCTTGAAGGTTATAGAGCTTCATCCGATGTTCGATAAAGGAGAAACACTTGCCCGATACGAGAAAGCAGTGGCGATGTCGCACCCAAATCTGCTGCAATGTAAATTGGTTCTGCGTTATCCGGGAGAGGATACTGTTCAGCATTTTGTGCTAATGTCTTATGTGGAAGAAGGTACACTGCAGGACAGACTCTCAGGACTTGGGTTCTATAAAAAAGTTGAAATATTGAATGCTGTTTTGAACGGATTATCATTTCTGCATCGAAATAGCATAGTTTGGCAATGTTTACGTTCCGATCATATCCTGCTTTCTAAAGAAGAAGGAGAATATGTACCCAAGTTTATTAATTACGGCGCAGAAGGGGCCTTACCTAAGGCCTTTTTTACCAACTATGAATATATGGCGCCGGAACAGTTTGCCGAGACGGCAACAGCATGTGACACTAAGATTGATATATGGGCATTTGGTGTTTTGGCTTTTGAGCTCCTTACAGGGCAGCTGCCCTTTGGCAGAAAAACACCTCAAACGCCTAACCGCAAGATAATGGAACGAATACAGGCTGCAGAGATTGCTGATCTTTTTCCCCAAATACCCGACTCATATGCCGAGGTTATAAAAAAATGTTTAAAAACAGATCCGGCTGAACGCTGGAAAAATATTGAAGAGATTATCGATTTTCTTAAAGAAAAGCCTACAATTCCCAAGGCCAAGGATATTAAAGAAGTCGGAATATTGGAAACTTTGGAAAAAATGGGTGAATCTTATGTGGAAGAACCTGTAGATCCTGAGAATTTGCCACTCTTTCAAAGAAAGTTTAAGCGAAAACCATCCCGACCGATTATGTGGTGGGAACCTTTTTTTTGGATCGGACTTGCTTCTTTGGTGGGATATTTGCTGTCGAAATTATAGCACTTTTCTTTGCTAACTCATTAATAATTACTAATTTGTTCCTCCTTGAGGATTTTCAAATTGTGATTCATATTGAAAGTTTTTCTATTTTGAATGATATAGTATTAGAATATAATGCATTATGCTGAAAAAAATATATAATTTAATTGTCTGCTGTCTTTTTTTTACTGTCGGAACAATATCCGCTCAGCAACCTGCACAGTACAGTATGTACATGCTCAATCCCTATCACTATAACAGTGCTTATGGTGGATTGGATGAATCGCTCAGTGCAACAGGTGTTTTTCGAAAGCAGTGGGTTAGTTTTCCCGGCAGCCCATTGGGTTTTAGTTTTAATGCACACCTTCCTATCGAGTATATCAAGAGTGGAGTTGGTCTGTCAATGGAACATGACGTCATTGGAGCATATTCCAATACTTTTGTAAGAGCATCATATAATTATATTATCGATTTTGGAGATAATGGTAAGTTATCTGTGGGAGGGGCATTCCGTTTTATGCAGAAAACTTTGGATGGTTCATTATTGCGTTCCCCCGACGGGAATTATGAGGGTGGAATTATATTAAGTCATAACGACAATCTTATTCCCCAGATTAAAGTAAGCAGCAACACAGTTTCTGCAGATGCAGGCATATACTACAAACACCGAAAATTTGAAGCCGGTCTTACAGCTTTAAACCTAACTTCTCCAAAACTCACGCTGGATGTAGGAACAATACAGCAGATAAGATATGTCCGCAATTTTATTCTTACAGGTTCATACCGTTGGGATGTTAATGATAAGATGTCTTTGCACCCATCTTTCCTTTTAAAAACTGACCTGATAAAATTTCAGCCTGAAATTGGGGCAATTTTTAAATATCAGGACAATTTTTTTGGAGGATTAGCGTTTAGAGGATACAGCAAGAATACAAAAGATGCAGTTGTGGTAATTGCCGGTCTAAAGTTAAATAAGAATTTTATTTTGGCCTACTCATATGACATATCCGTTTCAAAATTGAGAACTTATAATAGCGGATCACATGAAGTAATTCTCAACTATAATTTAAACAGACCAATAGGCAAAGAAATCCCTGCAAAAGTTATTTACAACCCAAGATTTTTGTAAAAATAGATTTATTTCCTTATCCTCTTAATATCAGGTTATTACGACAGAGATACCGCTGTTTTCTGTCCTTATTAAGTTCTTGAACTTTGAAAATTTTAAAAAAAAAACTGAAAATAATTAATTACGTAAAATATTAATTGATTTTTTCCGTTTCTAGTACTATCTTGCGTCGCCGTTTAAAAAAACAGCTATGCAAATTTGGATAAACTTGCCTTTTATTATTCAGCATAGCTTTACTTATAACACCGAGATGACTGTCCGCTTGCCTTTGAAAGGACTGACATTGAAATATTAACAAAAAAATAAAGATAAAAAACACGGGTGCGAACATGAAAAAAAATCAGATTTTATCCGTACTAGCCGGTGCTTTTCTTTTGGGTGCCTGTGCCCCAAAAGACGGTGGAGGTCAGCTGGTAGGTGTATTGGAACGTCCAACATGGGCTCCTATTAACCCCTATGGTATGCAGTATGTGCCCTCTGGTACTTTGCATATCGGTCCTAGCGATCAGGATGTTAACTCATCTTTGGTAGCTCGTCCTAAACAAATCTCTATTCAGGGATTCTTTATGGATGATACTGAAATAACTAATAATGAGTACCGCCAGTTCGTACACTGGGTGCGTGACTCTATTGCTCACCAGCAAACAGGGCATACTGTTGACTATCCTAATGGAGTTCAGGGAGTTGATTGGGAACAGGAACTCGATTGGAATCCAGGTGGAGAACTAGACGGAATGTTCTACTCCGGTGACGAACAATTGGGCGGAAGACGTAATCTCGATATTCGCCAATTGGTATATGACTATCAATGGTACGATTGGAGAAACGCTGCTCAGGATTTCGATTGGAAAACCGACTATAATCGCGGTTCCAAAAAGAAACATAACCGTGCGGATTATATCAAAAAAGATGCTTTGCGTATCTATCCTGATACTTTGTGTTGGGTTCGTGACTTCTCCTATTCTTACAACGAGCCTATGACTCGTAACTACTTTTGGCACCCCGCATTTGACGATTATCCAGTAGTAGGTATTGCTTGGAAACAGGCAATGGCCTTCTGTTACTGGCGTACAAATTTGTGGGATGGGTTTGAAGAACTTAATACCGAGGACTTCCGCCTGCCAACAGAACACGAATGGGAATATGCCGCACGTGGCGGACATGAATTGGCTCCTTATCCTTGGGGTGGTTATTACGTAAGAAATGCCAAAGGTTGTTTGTTGGCCAATTTCAAACCTGGTCGTGGTGATTATCCTGCAGATGGCGGTCTTTACACTGTAAGAGCCGATGGTTATTTCGCTAATGATTATGGTCTTTACTGTATGTCAGGTAATGTAGCAGAATGGACTTCATCAGCTTGGTATGAAAATGCATATGCTTTTATTCACGACTTACAACCGGATATCCGTTTCGATGCTGAAGAAGAAGATCCTACATCTTGGAAACGTAAGGTTATTCGTGGCGGTTCATGGAAAGATATTTCTTTCTTCATTCAAACGGGCACTCGTCATTGGGAATTCCAGGATACAACAAAATCTTACATCGGTTTCCGTTGTGTACTTACATTCCTGGGCCGTTCAATCAACGACTTCAAGTAAAATTATTTTCTGCGATTCAAATTGTTTTGTTATTCCATTAGAAATTGGTAATACTATATTAACAGATAAACGTATCACCCTGTGGTGATACGTTTATCTGTTAATGAAAATGATATCATTCAAGTATCTGTTAATGAAAATGATATCAATCAAGCTTTTTTTAAAGCATAAAAAATTGTAACCTTTCTTTGAAATTGTATTATTCATATAGATTTTTGGAAAAATTGTTTTATTTTTACGCAAACAAAAGAATTAATCTTTAAACCTTTTATTTTTTTGCTAACCTTAAAAAAACTTTAGAGTCATGAGTTTTATTCATTCAAGTGGTTTTGCCTACGTAAAAAACCTAGTTATCGGTGTTGGTGCTGCAGTAGTACTTATTGGAGCCCTTTTCAAAATTATGAGCTGGCCGGGCGCTAACGAAGCATTGATGGCTGGTCTGTTCACAGAAGCCGGTCTGTTTCTAATGTTGGGTCTACTCCCGCCACACAAAGATTACTATTGGGAAAAATTGTATCCGGGTTTGGATCAGCACGGTGGAGAAGTTGCCGGTGCTAGTGGAAACAGTTTTGACTTTAACAACTTGACAAAATCCCTAGACGGTGTTGGAGCTTCTATTGGTAAAATCAAATTGGATACTACCGGTTTGGAAAGCCAACAGGAGAAAATGGTTTCTGAGTTGCAAACAATGGCAAAATCTATGTCTTCATTGAAAGCTTTACAAGAAGCCGATTTCAGTGAAATCAAAACACTTACTCAGGGTGCAGGTAAATTTGCTGCAGCTTTGAATGAGGCAGTTTCAAGTATCAGCGAGTCTTTGAATGACACAAAAGTTTACAAAGAACAACTGCAGCAGGTCAACCAAAACCTCCAAAAAATGAATGGAGTTTATGGTAACGTTCTTGCTGCAATGGGTCAGAAATAATTTAATTCTGTTCTACATGTTCCTCTGTTCTTTTATTTCCTTTGCACTGACGTATTGCATATATATGTAATGGTCAAAAAACAAGGGGCAGCAATCAAAATAAAGATGACTTGGGAGCGTAAAATTATTTTGTAAACAATTCAAATTATTAACAACTATGTCAATTCCAAAGGAGCCGCGGCAGTTGATGATCAACTTGATGTACTTGGTACTTACGGCAATGCTTGCATTGAACGTATCTGCTGAAATCATCAATGCCTTCTTTATGCTCGATAAAGGTATTAAACATACCAATGAAATCGTTGATCTCAGTGTAAAAGCTACCATCGAACAGATGAAAGCTACGCTTGAGACTAAACCAAATTTGAAACCAATTGCAGACGCAGCTGCTGAGGTACCTGAGAAAATCAAAACATTGCTTGAGATGGTTAACAAAATCCGTGTTGACATCACTGAACCAGGTGGTCTTTATACACTTGCTGATCACCAAAGTAAATGGGCAGGTTATGGGTACAAAAAATTTCAAATAACTACCGATAAAAAACTTGACGGTAAACCAGTCGGTTACAAAGACAAAGATGTGACACACCGCATTTTTGTTGATGAAGGTCAAGGAGAAAAATTGAAAAAACAAATCGGTATTACCCGTAATGAATTACTTGCTGTTCTTGACAATTTAGTAGCTAAGTTAGAAAAAGAACCAATTAAAGGTGTAAAACTTGATTTAAAAGCAATCGAAGAGCTGAAAAAAGAACTTGTACTTGAAATGCCGGATGACAAAATATGGCAGGATGCAGGTAAAAAAGATTGGGCAAACTATGTATTTGCTTACATGCCTGTAGCTTCATGTTATCCACTGCTTCGTAAATTTGAAAATGATGCTAAAAATGCATCATCTCAAATTGTGAACTTCCTTGCAGCTAACATGGGGAATAAAGTTTTGGTTTATGACAAATTTGACGTTTTCTCTCAGTCCAAAAAAGGTTATATCCTTCTTGGTGAAACTTATGAGGCAGAAATCGCATTGGGTGCTTATTCCAGTCAGGCTAAATTCTCTGTGAACGTAAATGGTTCAAATCTTGCTATTGACGGTGCTAAAGCAAAATATTCTGCAAGACCTTCTTCTGTAGGAACTCAGCGTTATTCTGCTACTATCAATGTTACAAACCCACAGACGGGTGAAATAGAAACAGTGAAAAAAGATTTTGAATATGAAGTTGGTGTTCCTTCAATTACTGTTGCAGCGGACAAAATGAACGTATTCTACATCGGTGTTGACAATCCTATTTCTGTATCAGCAGCAGGTATGAACTCAGCAGATGTTGCTGTTTCTATCTCTGGTGCAGGTGGAGGAACTATCTCCGGTTCAGGTAGCAAATACATGGTTAAAGCTACATCGCAAACTGCCAAAGATCAGTACTGTAACATTGTTGTAACCAACAAGAAAACAGGTAAATCTATGGGTAGCTATCCATTCCGTGTTAAACGTATTCCTGACCCTCAAGCTCGTTTGACCAACAACAAAACAGACGGTGCTATCGGTAGCGGTGAAATGAAAGCTATGACCGGTTTGATGGCAGTACTTGATAACTTCGACTTTGATGCACGTTGCGAAATCCAAGGTTTCACCCTTTGGTTTACTGCACCACGTCAAGACCCTGTTTCAACAACTGTTGCCGGCGGTAAATTCGACGCTAAAGCTATGCAAATGGTTAGCGCAGCTAAACCGGGTGCAAGTTACCAGTTTGTTGACGTCAAAGGCCGTTGCCCAGGTGACACAGCCGGACGTAAACTTAACGGTTTGGCCTTCCAGGTTAAATAAAGTTTACCTACTTTGAAATATTTTGTATAGTTGATAAAATAAAAGTTGGTTGTTCATCGTTCAATAGCGAGACAACCAACTTTCATTTAGATAAGGAACACTAAGAAAGATAAATCAATTATGTTCCCATATTCCATAATTGTTTAAATATCAAAAGAGATGAGTGCTACATCCAAAATTTTAAAAATTCTCGCTTTTTTCTGCCTGACAATTCTACCATTTACCGGAGTATTTGCTCAGGTTGAAGATCCTGAGGAAGATCCAAATGTTACTGAGTCAGGTAAACCTAGAGATACCATTCCACGTGATGATATTTATGACCGATATATGACAGCCGAAAAGTTAACTTTGGCTTATGATCATCTTCATGAAAAAGATGTTATGTGGGAAAAACGTATTTGGCGTTTGATCGATACTCGAGAGAAAAGAAATCATCACTTCGCTTACGAGAAAAAACCATTTATACGTATACTTCTTGATGCAGCTAAGAAGGGTGATATTCAGGCATTTAGCGTAATTGATGATGAATTCACAACTGCTTTGACTCAAGAGGAAATGCAGCAATTGGGTAGCTCTGTAGACACAGTTATTACTTTCGATCCTGAAACTTTTCAGGAAATTGTAACAGTTGTTGTTAATGAACTTAATCCTAACGATGTCAAACAATATCGTCTTAAAGAAGTTTATTTCTTCGACGAAGAAAGGTCTGACCTGGGTGTACGTATTTTAGGTATAGCTCCAATAGTAAATCGTTATGATGACAATGGAAATTTCTTGAATTCGGGACCAATGTTTTGGACTTACTATCCAGATATGCGACGGATTTTGGCTAAAACACCATATTTTAATGAAAGTAATGATGTTAACCATATGAGTTGGGAAGATGTGTTCGAAGCACGAATTTTTTCTAGCTATATTATTAAAGAATCAAATGTTTATGATCGTCGTATTCAAGACTACAAAACAGGTATTGACGTCCTATACGAATCTGATAAAATCAAAGATGGTATCTTTCACTTTGAGCATGACCTTTGGGACTATTAGAAATTGACAAAAATTACATCCTATATAAGCGTGGGGTACTTCGAAAGAAGTACCCCATTTTTAGTTTTGGCAAGACTCGCAGTATCTTATTTAGTAGAACTTCTATGAGGGAATTAAAATATATTACTCCAAAATAATACTAACAGAATAATAGCCTCGTTATTGAAGAAATTCCATTGCCTATCCATCGAATATTACATTTTTTAACCCATAATCCAGCGATGACTATTTCATAGAATTGAATTGCTAACTAAAAAAAACCTAAGGCTCCGCGAAGCGAACCCCGAAGGGCTCCGCGAAGCGAATAAAATTTCTAACGATGGATCTGGGTTTAAGTTAATCTCATCTATTTGATGGAAAAAACTATGCAATTGTTTCACATTAAATCTGTAGCCATGAAAAAAATAATATTCGGAATTATTCTGATTTTAAACTCAATATGTATTGGGAAAACTCAGGATTTAACGGCAAGTAATTCCCATACTGTAATTGATGGTATTTATACTAAAAGTGAAAGACAACCTTTGCTGAATGAACCATATCTTAATGAAAGAGATGTACTTTGGGAAAAAAGAATTTGGCGTGAACTGGACTTGAGAGAGAAAATGAATCATCATTTTTCTTATCAAAAAGAACCTCTGGCTTTGATTCTCTTAAATCATGCAAAAAGTGGCAGTCTGACAGTTTACAGTAATATAGATGACGCATTTACCACAGCACTAAGTGTATCGGAATTAAACTGTATGACAACTAAATACGATACAGTAATAGTTTATGATCCTGATAATTACTCGGAAAATGTTGTAGTCGTTAAAGAGGAATTTAATCCGCAACATGTAATTCGCTACAGAATAAAAGAAGTGTGGTATTTTGATTCTAAACTTTCTCGGATGAATGTGAGGATTTTAGGCATAGCGCCAATTGTAGCAAGATTTGACGACAATGGCAAATATATAGGTGAAACTCCCTTATTTTGGGTTTTCTATCCCAAAGCCAGAGAAATATTAACAGGTTACCAAGTATTCAACGCGCAAAATGAAGCTGCAAAAATGAATTGGGATGACATCTTTCAAATCCGATATTTCTCGAGTTATATAGTGAAAGAAAATAATGTACATGACCGACGCATCAAGGACTATAAAGTGGGGGTTGATGTTCTATATGAAGCTGAAGCAATACAAACTTCCATGTTCAATTATGAGCAGGATATTTGGGAAAAATAAAAGAGCCGTCCAAAGTAAATCTGGAAAGCTCTTGTATTATTCTCATGTCTAATGGATGATTAAAACTTATAATCAAATTACAGATCTAACTTTTTTATCAGTTGGCGTTATCTGATAGAAATTTTAATCTGACAAGTTCAATTTCTTCTGCCGTAATATCTGAACCTTTTAATTCTTTATAGGCTGAATCGACTGAATCTGTATCTGCATTCATAAAGTAGTCCTCAATTTCTTCCCTCACTGCTTCATCAACTTCTTCTTCAATAAAATAGTCAATGTTAAGTTTGGTACCCGAACTAATGATCATGTAAAGTTCGTGCATCAATTCATCCATAGTCATGCCCTGAGCTTCCGCAATATCTTCAAAAGGTATTTTTTTATCAATATTTTGAATGATAGATACCTTAGCTTTAGATTTATTAGCAACCGATTTTATTACAAAATCTACCGGTCTTTCAATTTCATTATCTTGTACATAAGTACTTATGGCAGATATAAATTCGGGACCGTACCTTTTGGCTTTTCCCTCACTTACACCTGAAATAGTTTTCATCTCATCAATATTGAGCGGATAGCGTGTGGCCATTTCTTCTAAAGATGGATCTTGGAAAACAACAAAAGGCGGCACATTTTTCTTGTGTGCGACTCTTTTGCGCAGGTCTTTAAGAATACTGAACAGTACAGGATCAAGTGCCGATGTAGAAATACTTTGCATTTCATCATCATGCAGTTCCTCCACAAAATTGTGGTTCAGTGAAATACTGAAAGGTTCCGGATTTGTAATAAATTGCCTGCCTAAATCTGTAAGTTTTAAAATACCGTATTCCTCAATATCCTTATAGATGTAGTTATAAAGTAGTGCCTGACGTATGACCGAATTCCAAAAATGCTCATCTTTTTCCTTTCCCTCACCAAAAAGAGACAATTTATCGTATTTAAAGCTAAGAATGGTCTGTGTCTTATTGCCAAGTAAAACATCTTCTACTTCTTTCATCATAGAAAGCTCATTCAGCTGATCTACAACCTCAAGCGTCAATTGAAGTTCTTCCTGAACATCAATAATCTGTCTAGGATAACGGCAATTGTCGCACATTTTCTGAACAGAACATTCCTGTGGCGTATAGTCTTCGCCGAAATAATGAAGTAAAAAATGACGACGGCAGGCAGTTGTTTCAGCATATGCAACCATCTCTGATAAGAGCTGAGCGCCCATTTCCCTTTCAGAAACAGGTTTATCCCTGAGGAATTTCTCCAATTTCTGAATATCTTTATGAGAATAATAGGCTATACAATGACCCTCCAACCCATCGCGGCCGGCACGACCGGTTTCTTGATAGTAATTTTCAATGCTTTTTGGAATATCGTAATGTATAACAAATCGAACATCAGGCTTGTCAATTCCCATGCCGAAGGCAATAGTGGCAACAATAACGTGAATACGTTCCATTAGAAAATCATCCTGTGTATCACTTCGGACTTTCGCATCCAAACCGGCATGATATGGCGCTGATTTAATACCGTTTACCACCAAAAGTTTTGCAATGTCTTCAGTAGTTTTACGGTTTTGCACATATATGATACCCGATTTATTCGGCATATTTTTGATGAACTGAACAATATTCTTCAGAACATCTTCTTTTTTGCCCTTCGGTCTGACTTCATAAAACAGATTATCCCGATTGAAAGACGAAACAAATTCATTCGGAGTATTAAGACGCAAAGTCTTTACAATATCCAGCCTAACTTTTGGTGTGGCAGTTGCAGTCAGTGCAATTAAAGGAATTTCCTTATTCATGCTTTCTATCATCAATCTGATGCGGCGGTATTCCGGTCGGAAATCGTGCCCCCATTCAGAAATACAGTGAGCTTCGTCGATGGCAACAAATGAGACATTCACATGATGTAAAAAATCGAGCGTTTCGACTTTAGTTAAAGTTTCTGGTGCTATAAATAGGAGTTTAGTCACCCCACTCATAATATCCTGTTTTACTTCTTTAGTTTGAGCTCTGGAAAGAGAGGAATTCAAGAAATGTGCAGTTCTATCAGAATCGGAATAGGATCTGATAGAATCTACCTGATTTTTCATCAATGCAATGAGCGGTGAAATAATGATTGCTGTCCCCTCAAGTAAAAGTGCTGGAAGTTGGTAGCAAAGAGATTTGCCACCTCCTGTAGGCATAATAACAAAAGTGTCCTTGCCGTCTAAAACACTTTGAATAATTGCTTCCTGATTGCCTTTGAACTTATTGAATCCAAAAAATTTCTTGAGTGATTCCGGTAGAGTTGAATTCTCTGATGTCATATTAGATATGATAACTTATTTGCTTTTTTGATAGTATAACAATAGTCTGTAAGTGAGGAGGTCAATGGTTGATGTTATCACAATAAAAATAAGAAATTTTTTATTGTATTTAAGTATGTTTTTACTTTATTTTTAATCAAAATGATTACCTTTCAGGCTTAGGTTTTACTCTAAATTATTTTAAAATGTATGATAGTAAGAATTGTAAAAATGACTTTTCAGCCGGAGAAAGTAGAGGAATTCCTTTATTTTTTTGAGCATTACAAAGACCAAATCAGAGATTTTCCGGGCTGCAGTTATCTTCAGGTACTCAAGGATGTAAATAATCCTCATGTGATCTTTTCATATAGTCATTGGAATGAGGGCTTTGATTTAGAAAACTACAGGAATTCGGAACTGTTCCAAAAAATATGGCCCAAAACAAAGGAAATGTTCTTATCTGCTCCTGAAGCTTGGTCAACAATGATATTGCACGACCTGCATTAATCCACCTATAAAAATACGCAAAAAAGTATTAAAATACAATACTATTAGAATTTAAAGGCAAAAAATAGGCTTTTTGCCTAAAATTCAATCCTTCAGATATATGTCGAACCTTAGAATAGCTGCACCGGGAAAAACAAAGCTTGATGGTTTGGTTCAACTTAATGGATCAAAAAGTATCAGCAACAGATTGCTTATAATTCGCGCTATTAGTGGAATGGAATTAGAAATTAATAATCTGTCAACTGCTGATGATACCCGAACCATGGTCAGACTTTTGAAAAACCAGAATGAACTTATTTTGGATACAGGGGATGCGGGCACAACTTATCGTTTCCTTACGGCATATCTAGCCTTGAAGAACGGCAAGCATTTTCTGACAGGATCAAAAAGAATGATGGAAAGGCCTATCGCCGGTTTAGTTTCTGCGCTAAGAAATTTAGGTGCAAATATTAGCTATATAGGAAAGGAAGGTTACCCTCCGCTTTCCATAAATACCCCCGAATTTCATCATATAAAAAGACCGGAACTGACAATTCCTTCCGACATAAGCAGTCAGTATATTTCGGCGCTTTTGCTAATTGCACCCTATCTTGAAAAAGGACTTCAGCTCAAT
>CAINVS010000708.1 GCA_903854205.1 uncultured Bacteroidota bacterium
CAAAAAATGCAAAAAAAATGTTGGCCACTTTTGGCCACTTTTTTGTCATCATTTGTCATCATTTTAATAGTGGAATAAAAAAATTCTAAATTGTTTTTTTATAATTTTTTAAAAAATTATCGTCACAAATTGAAAAAATGTTAAAATGTGGTCACACCATAAAAATTTTTATGGTCACAACGAATGAAAATTTTGAAGACTTTTTTAGAATTTTCATTTTTGGACATTTTTTTTGTCCATTTTTGAAAACCTCAAATACTTTTGGGTCCACTTTTTCTTTAACATTTTAAAGAAAAATAGTAAATATATATATAATCCTTATAATTTCCCACACGATATATGCTGCCAAAACACCAGCGATAACTCAAAAAACCACCCATTTCTTGAGCCCCTATATAGCCGTTAACAGGGTGCGCCTATATTGCGGAATATTCCGCGAACATTCCTCGGCGCGCGAAATGGCGCGGGATAGGGCCGAAACAATGGTGCATTGGTAGAGTGACACAGGATAATATAGTACAAAAATAGTTAGTTTTCTCTCTTTAACATTAATCGAAGAGAGAAAAAGAACCAGTAAAAAAGGTTAGTTAGTTATAAATTACATGGTACCTTTGAGAAAGGTAGGCTCCAAAATAAATACAAAAGTTGTGCAAAACAATTAATGCATGTCTACAATACTACTTTGACGAACACTCGGGAATTCATCATAGTCCTCTTCACCTTGACTTTCCCAAAAATAGAGGTCGTTGTTCTCTTCATCATCAGAATCATCCCAATCATCGGTTTCATCATAATCCTCGTCATCACTACCATTGTGCCCTACAGGCATTCCATCCCCTTCGCCATAAACCTTCCTAGTTTGAAACAAATCCTCGCGGCAAATAGGACATGGTAATTCGTTGCCGTTTCTTTTGACACTGCTCCAGCATGCAACACATAATTTATGACCACATGCAGTCGTGGTTTTAGTCGTATCCAGGCAAACTGAGCACTCTTCTGGGTGTTCCTCGTCGCATGGAACATTTGTTAGCTCGTAATGACCCGTAATATGAGGCGCCTCTTTAGGATGTTTATTTTCAGGAGTTGTTAACACACCATTCAACTTGTCAAACTTCATGACATTAATATCTTTATGAATATTCTTTAAAACACTCTCATAATCTTTTAACGTATACTTTGTTAGTTTTTTAATATATGTTTTTCGGAATAGAACTTGGTGAATTCTAATGCCAACTTTTTGTTTCCATCTGTTAATGCGACCGTCAAGACCACTAGTCTCGTCAGCCTTGTCATACATTTGAAAACTATCACAACGGATTAAAATTGACATTCCATTTTGATTGACAATAAACTCGCATTTAACCTTCAAGGTATCAATAGTTTCAACTGGTAAAAACACGCTACCGAATTTGCCAAAATAGGTATTTTCTTCCATATCTTTTTCAATGGCCAGTTTAATGGATACAGGAAGTTCTTTACTAGCAATGGGAACACATCTACATCCGGCCTGTTGGCATGCGACTTGGACAACATTATCGGCATTGATAGTGATTGACATTCTGATTTTCTGCTTGTTATTAGGTTCGTTACACTTTTACTACAATTAATTGCGTATCCAAGAATGCTGGAAAAGTATTTCAATTTTATTTTATCCACCTTTCAAAAAGGTGGAGCCAAAGCCTTTGACATTTTTTTATACAAGTTGAAGTTGAAGTTGAAGTTGAAGTTGAAGTTGAAGTTGAAGTTGAAGTTGAAGTTGAAGTTGAAAATCTTAACAAAAAAAATGTCAATCCTTTGGCTCCACCTTTTTGAAAGGTGGATAAAAAAAAATTGAGATACTTTTCAACGTATTTTGGTAAGACATAAAACTAATACAACAAGTGTCGCGAACCTAATAACAAGCAGAATAACAACGAACCTGACAACGAACCGGATAACGAAAATGACAACAACAATGCCATCAACCGTCCCATCATCAATGACCCCTGAAATGCATGAGATACTCTTTAATTCTATCTCAAAACCACCGACTTCTCAAGAAGATCGGGTCAAATACCTTGTGGCTTCTTTAACAAGAATAGTAGAAAAACATGCAGATTATTTCAAGTACTTCTTCTTTAACGACATTGAGGATTTCAAGACACTCGTAAACTGGGTGGACAGAAAGACCAAAGGCGAGCCTTTTACAGATGGTGAAATGCTCGGTTTGAAGGCTTTAAATAGTGCACAAATTAAATACTTTGGATTAGCCATTTTCAAAGAGCTTGCATTAGGCATCTTTAACAAAGACCAATTCTATGAAGATACAGATACCCCTAAGCCTGCTGCAAGACGTCAACGAAGACAGCCAAAGGATATCCTCAAATGGGATCTAATAAAACAATAAACAATTTTATATGTAAATTTAACTAAAGTTAAGGCCCCAAATAGGGGTCTTTTTTTGTCACCCATTTCTCGTTTTGTCACTCATTTCTTGATCCCCTATATAGGTAGATTAAATAGGATGCAAAAAGGGGCGCTCATATATCAGTCCAACCTGGGCGGGCCGGGGTGCAAACGGTGAGTTCAACCCTAGATGCAGGGGGGTGCGACAGTGTCACAGTGCTACAGTGTAAAAAAAATATGTAAAAAATATTTCCCATATAAAATAAAAAAAATTGAGATACTTTTTCTCTCTATTCTTAAATTTATTAAACAATTAACAAACTAACTAACCAAAATGCAACTAAGATCAGGACGTTCCACTCTATCAACAAGAACCCAAACCCAAGTTCGCACTCTAAGAAGAGACTCGCGCAACTATGAAGAATTTAACGAACGAAGAAGATACCAACAAGAACAAAAACAAATTGAAGAATCCATATACGATGATGATGAAGATGAAGAACAAAGTCGTAAAATCACGCCACTAAAAAAAAAATTTAAAACAATTGTAAAAAGAATTAAGCATCTTTTATATTTAAATCAATGTCAAAATCAAAACAACCGTAGTTTCACTGAAAAAGTAAATAATATCAAAGAAATGTACGAATTATTCTTGTACAACATAGATGATTTAATTGAAATCTTTAATGGTGAAATGAAACATGATTTACGATTCCCAGAAGTAATTTACAAAAGAGGCAATCAGCTCCGCGTAG
>CAINVS010000709.1 GCA_903854205.1 uncultured Bacteroidota bacterium
GAGTGACTGTCACGGGACAGTTCAGATTCCGAGGGAACTGGCACTAATCCTTTTTTACGGTGGCTGTCGAAAGAGTTATACAATAACAATCCAAAAATAATTGGATGTCCTTCAGCAAGAACAGACTTCCAGGCCTGCAATTTATTATCGACCAATTCTACGGATTCTACCAGAAAAGAAGCGGCCTCTTCGTATGCATCCTCTGTCGGTTCTTCATTTACAAGATTGCTTTGGTAAGGATAAGTGCTCTCAGAACAGGCGCCATATTCTTTCAAACTGCCCACAACATCTGCAATATAGGATCCCTGATCCTGTACTTCACCGCCTCCAATTGATCTTCCGTTATAGTATATAAAAAGACGGCTCACATCATAATCTATACCTTTGTGCCTTTTCACTAAATATTCGTAAGCGCCTGCAACTGCATTTGCTGCACAGCTGTTCAGGCCGCCCTGATTTTCTACTCCTGTCATGTATGAACGCAGGTCAATGCGTTGCGGAAGTTCGCTGCTGTTATATTTTGATGCTGCAACCTTTGCTGAGCCCAGTTTTTGTTTGGAAAATTTATAACCGGAGACTTTGTTTTCGGTACCGTCGGCTCTTTTAAAGAAAAAACTCATAGGTTGTCTATTTTAAATGGAATAAATTTTTCAAATTCCGAACCTTGTGACGGTTTGGATCAAACAATTCAATTGAGATTTGAAAAATAGTAATTTTTTATTGAATCCTATGTTGCTTTCGGAAAATTAATTTTGTCACTGACAATTAATCAAGTTTGAATGAAATTATACCTAAAAGCCATATGAAGCACATTGTGTAGTCCACTCACTAATTTCAAGTTTAGGATTCAGTACTAAGTTTTTAAACTCATATTTCTCTAAAAGGCCCTTTTGGTCATAAATAAACTGTGCAACAGGCAGGTTATTCGCCTTGTCAATATATAGCTCTACTTTTTTGGCGAAACCGGAAGGAATTTGCAGGGTCATTCCTTTTGAAACCTTAGCGGCATAGCCTAAATTATTTTTTTCCATCACCAAAAATTCAGAAATATGGAGTCTTTCGCACATTGCAAGTAAGGTTTCGCTTTGGGTACAGGTATGTGTAATAAATTTAAAACTAACATCGTCCATTACAATACGGGTGCAGCTGCGGCCATTCCAGGTAACATCTCCTGCAACTTTGATGAGGTCTTCCACCTTTAATCCGGATTGAAGAATCATTTTTTCAGTGTGTCGCATAACAGTAGACAGATAAGAAAAACCTGCATGGGTTACCGGGTGATGTCCATCGTTTCGAACTTTTGGGCTGTTTGTATCGAAGCTCAGGTTTACCCAAGGAAAACCATTGGGATTGACATAGGCCTGATTACTGTTCCAACCTGCTACATAGAGCAACTCCACACCAGAATCTTTATTTTTCATGTATAATTTTCGGGGACTGACTTGAATCTTGAATTTAGAGTTTCTAATTTCCATTCGACTGCCAATACGCTCTTGCGACGTCATTTCATAAGACATTGTATGTATGCTGCCAATAGCAGTGTACATTTTATCGAGGATATTGCGTACAGATTGAGCATTAGCCGCAGCAGAAAGCAATAAAAAGGAAATCAGGATGGGCAGTACTTTTCTGTGCATAATTATATGGGTTGGATACTAACAAAATTTAAAGTTTTTAGATGTTATCAGTTTTTACTTTACGGCTTTTACTTTATAACCTTCTTTTATTAGCAGTCTTATAACACCGTTCGGTCCGCCTAAATGTGCAGCCCCGACGGCATAGAAAGTTGTTTTTTCTTTAGAAAAAGCTATAATTTTTGGAATCCACTTCTTGTTTCTGTTGGTAAGCAGCTCAGCTTCACCATTTTCCATGCTATCGAAAAATTCTTCGCTGGATATCTCTACCATTCCGTCAATATCCTGAGCCTTGTAGAGATCTACCAGTTTTTTGAATTCTTCTTTACCGCTGTTTTCTCCTTTTTTGATCTCTATAATCAATTCAACCAGGGCTTTTGCCTGATCTTCGTATGGGATTTTTTCGAAAACAGCCACCTGATCTTCCACTGTTTCCAATCCGTCAAAGCTCATTTTTTGAGCCGTTCCGATACTCAGCAGTTCCATTTCGTAGGCCTTCATTGGCCCTTCAATCATATCCTGATAAAGAAAGGACTGAAGCAGCATCGGTTTCCATTTCTCAATCATTTCGAAAGGCATCATTTTGGCTTCAGTGCTCTTTGCATCCTTAGTAAAATAATCTTTTGTGAGTTGATAGTCTTCCGCACTCATCACATCACTCAAGGTTTTGCCGTCCTTCATGGGGGCCAGCATCATCAATTGCATGGCGGTCTGCATAGACTGGCTCATGTCAATTTCCATGACAAGTTTTTTACATTTTTTAATGGCCTTTTTGGTGGACTCAGAAAGAAAAAAATCCTGTTCACTGATCATGTGAATGGTGCCAAAAACATAAGATTTTTTAATTCCCTTGCCGCTGATTTCCCAAAGTAATGAGTTCTCCAGTCTGGAAGAAATACTGTCTGTTGATTTTGTCTTTGGCGCCTGTGCGCTGAGCATGCTCCCAAAAAGCGAGAGCAAAAGAAGAAGTGAGTAACGCATAATTATAATTTAATAACACTTTTGCCTGTTTTTAATTCTTTTGTTCAAACCCTAAATAATCCTCTAATACTTTTACAACATTACTGTTTGCCACATGAAGAATGGTATTTATGCCAATTTCAGCAGCAGTACGGATATTATCTGCATTGTCATCAATAAATAGTGTTTCCTCTGCTTTCAGACCCGCATCTTCCAACACAAAATGATAAGTGTCGGGATTTGGTTTTCGTCTGCCTATAAGATGCGAATAATAAGGCTTCTCGAAAAGGGCATCAAAATCGATATTTCCATGCTCTTCCCGGATAATTGTGTACACATCGCGAAGATGTATACTATTGATATTACTAAGCAGGAAAACGCGGTAGCCTTTGCTTCGAAGACGCTTTAGAAGCTCAATCCGTTCCGCCGGAAAATTCAGCAGCATCGATGACCAGGCCGTATTTATCTGTTCCGTACTCAAAGGGTGTTTGCTCTTCGTTTTCAGAGTTGCTACAAATTCATTTTCTTCAATCTCATTCGTCTCGAATTTTTCGAAAAAGTTTTCGAGATGCAGTTTCTGTTTGACGTCAGTGTGCAATTCCCTGCTGCCGAGCAGCGCTCGAAAAGCTACCTCAGTCTTGCTGATATCGAGATTGAGCAGCACAGCTCCGAGGTCGAAAATAATATTTTTAATCATGATATAAATGTTGGCAATATTCAATCCAAAATAATAACAGAAATGGCCATGCTAAGTTCAATACTGTAAATTTACTACATCTAACATGACTGAAGAAACGGAAAATCTATAATTATTAATCATTTTATAAAACAAATTAGAAAAATTCTTAATTTGTGCAATAAATTAAAGTTGTACAACAAATATTTTTTTTAGTAAATGTAAACTAAATGTCTATGAATTTTTACACAAGAATAATTACGTTTTGTGCTTTCCTGATAGCTATTTCAGCACAGGCTCAATTTACCCACCCTATGATATTTGAGGTGAATTCACCGGCTAGTATTCAGGGTATTTACAATTATGGTCCTCAAGGAAACACAGGTTGGGGTATTACAGCACTTCCTGCAAGTTCTGTAAGCGGTCAACTTGTATGGGGTTATGATATCACACCCGACTCCCTTGCCTGTGATACCATTACTAACAACTATTCAGGTAAAATTGTAATGCTTCGCCGAGGAATTTGTGGGTTTGCCAATAAAATACTATTTGCACAACAAGCAGGTGCAATCGGTTGTGTTATCTGTAACAATCAGGGTGGTACAGCGGTTGTCAATTTGGGTGCCGGAACAGTCGGAGCTTCTGTTACTATCCCTGCAGTCAGTATCAGCGAGCAGGATTGTGCTTTACTTGCCGCCCGTCTTACAGCAGGCAATACTGTAGTTGCCACTTTCCGTAAACCAAGTATATCTGAAGCGGTGGGTTTTTATCAGTATGAAACTCCCCAAAATCAGATCCAAACATTAGACGGAATTAATGTTGATGTAATGAACACGACAAGCACTACAGTTAATAACATCACTACAAGTGTAAGGATAGTTAATCCTTATGGTGTTTCAGTTACACTTTTGGATACGATTGCAACTTTGTTGCCGGATTCAACAACCAACTCAGTTTTCTCAGGTTCTTACACACCGGTAGACTATGGTATCTACAATATGGTTTTCAAATCCTCTTTGAATAATGACTCTATAGTCAGAACATTCAAAATCGGAAGCAATAAATTTACTCAGGACGAACAGGCCAATTACACATGGTTGGGTATTACAGATGCAGATTTTGCTACTGCCAATTATCGTTTTGACATGGGCAGTGTTTATCTGACCGGAACTAATGGCGGAACAGCTAAGAGAGCTACTTTCTCTCTATTAAACGGAGATTTGTATTTAGGAAAAATTTTCCAGCTTCAACTCTATCAAATTCCAACAACAGCAACAGGAGCTGAGCAGGATTACACAACTTTCACACTTGTTGGAGTAGGCGTAGATACTATTGATGCTGCCGATACTGCAGACTATACACTGATTACAAAACCCCTTTATGATATAAATACGCTGCTCGATTCAATTACATTGTTGCCCAACCGTCAGTATATGTTGGTGGTTTCACATCAGGGAAGCAGCGCAGTTCTTCAATCCCCACGTTTTGGTTATGCAGGAACACAACCCTTGCTGAGCCTTGGTACGACTACCTTTACAACACGTTTATATATGGGAGGTTTCACAGGAAACTTACACGCAGTAGTTCGTTTGGAGACAACTCAATCGGTTTGTAACTTGGCAGCTTCTACCAGCTCAACCAATCCGATTTGTAGTTCGGGAGGATCTTCAACTGTCGGTACAACAGGAGGCGGAGCACCCTATACTTATTTATGGAATAATGGAGCAACTGCCGCAACAGCAACTAATCTGAATACTGGCAGCTATACTGTTACAGTGACAAACGCAAACGGCTGTTCAGCAACAGCAACTGCTAATGTCGGATCCGTCAGTTCTATAGCTATTACAGCTAATTCAACTACATCCGGAACAAATTGCAGCGGAACTAATGGTTCGGCTACAGTTACACCTAGCAATGGTACAGCACCTTATGTTTACCTTTGGAATAATGGAGCGACAACACAAAGTATTAATAATGCTGTTGTAGGTGCTTACAGTGTAACTATCACTGATGCCAATGGCTGCACCGGCAGTGTAAATGTTTCTGTGGCTTATGCCGGAACAGTGATAACAGCTTCCGCTCCAACTGTCACTTCATCTGCGTGTGGATCAGCAACAGGTACTGCTAGTGTGACTCCAACAAATGGTACTGCACCTTATAATTACCTTTGGAGTACCGGAGCAACAAATCAATCAGTAACTAATCTGGGAGCCGGCACATACAATGTAACTATTACAGATGCAGCCGCATGTACAGGTGTTGTCAGCAATATTATTATCAGTAATACAAACGCACCTACTGCTGTTGTTGGAAATATTGTAAACAACTTATGTAACGGCCTTTCAAACGGTTCAGCAACAGTTGTTGCAAGCGGAGGAACAGCGCCATATTCTTTCAATTGGAGCAATAATGCTACTACTTCGGCAGTTTCCGGATTGGCAGCTGGTGTTTACAATGTAAGTATCACAGATGCCGGTTCATGTATCGGTATTTCATCGGTTACAATTACTCAACCTACTTTAATTGCTGTTACCAATAACAGTGCACTTTCTGCAAATGTTTCCTGCAATACAGGCAGTAACGGTGTTGCTGCTGTTAATGTTTCTGGAGGAACTGCCGGCTATACTTATAACTGGAGCAATGCAGCAAGCACTGCTTCTATTTCAGGTTTAACGGCCGGTTCATATAGTGTGACAGTTACTGATGCTAACGGTTGCATAGCTGCAGCATTTGCTGTCAACGTATTTGAGCCAACAGCCATAATTGCAAATGCTGTTACAACAAACAGTTCTTCTGCAAGTGCAACTGATGGGTCTGTTAGTCTTACAGCAGGTGGTGGTACAGGATCATTTACATATATCTGGAGCAATGGCGCCACAACTCAGAATCTTAATAATGTAGCGGCTGGAACATATTCTGTTACAGTTACTGATGGTAACGGTTGTACCAATTTTCAGAGTGCGACAGTTCAGTTCTCTTCAGCTGTTAATATGGTAGTAAATAATATCAATGTCAATATTTTTCCTAATCCAACAGAAAATACTGCCACATTGAATATTAATCTTTCAAAAAGCAGCGATCTGATGATTGAAATTATCAATGTAAACGGTCAGGTATTGAGCGTTTTAAATGATACAAATGTGTTGAACAACCAATACACTTTGAATACTTCAGAAATGCCTTCAGGATTGTATATCATCAGAATTAAAGCAGGCAGCGAAACTGCAGCTTACCGTTTGGTAAAAAAATAAGTTGCTATCTTAATAAAAATTTGAAAATGAAAAAAGCTCCTGCGATTGCCGGAGCTTTTTTTATATTTTTTTTGCGATGGAATAAGTAGGAAATGGATTACTCTCTCTCCAAAGCCAAAAGCAGCCTGTCAGGAATATCACCCGAACAGGTTTTTAGATAATCATCGTAAGAACAGGAGATGAGTCCTTCAGGATCGAGGGAAGTGCTGTTGCGTTGCGGCGCCACATAAAACCACCATCTTTCACTTCGCTGACTCTTGAAAAATGCTACAGGAACCGAGCCTGTGGATAAGTGCACTTCGTATCGGGTTAAATCTTCCGGCAGGAGCGGAAATTCATTTTTGCGCTGTTGATAACCCTGAACAATATACCAAAACATCTGCGCCAAGAGCAGGGCTGTAAGTCCTTTTACATCTTCCTCAGGGGCATATCCGTACAGTCCGATGCAGCTGAGGCGGTCGCTCATAGCAGCATAGCGGGCAATTTGGCAGGCTTCGGCTGCTGAAAATCCATTTGGATTGACATGTACAGCACCGGGAGAATCAGTAAAATTTAAAGAACAGAGATTCAGTCCAAAAATATCGGAATCTCGCACAATCGGTTCTACTTCCGGCATATTATTGCGCAGAACGCCCAATCGATGAGCTTCAAAATGCAGCATACGCAGCATGTTCAGCACTCTTTCATCCACGAAATAGGACTGATAGCCCAAGCAGCTCAATCGGGTTAATATTTCAGGATAGTAAGGTATCAAAAGATCGAGCAGGTTTTTTTTTTCTTCATTTCTTTGCCATTCGTAATCAAGCCGACTCTCGGCCAATGAAAGGTGAACAGGTTTTCGGGTTGTGGAATAGGCGCGCAGCAAAGCATGCGGGAGAAGTTCCGAGCGGCTTATAATTACTGTAAAAATGCCTTTTTTCTGAAGTTGATCAACCACCTCCGTAATACCTACCGCACCGGCATTTACATGGCCCATATCCACAATCTGTCCGGCTTTAAAATTTGCTGTCATGCTATAAAGTGCTTTGCGGAAAGGCAAAAAAGCAGATTCCTCTTCCCCTTCGGTCAGTAAAGCAATAGCAGGCTTTATGCTGTTGTTCAAATAATTTTCAAGCTTGGCAATCTGACTTCCATATTGGAAATCTAAAAAATTGGCGCTATTAATATTAGGTGCAATACAAAGTTCGTTGAGCATAGGAGGTTGGTACAGATATTCGGAAAAAATAAAGAAAGACAATTACAACTGATTTTGAGTAGATTGCTATATGTTGATCAAAATCATTGGGCTTTCCGAAAAACAAAACTATATTTGCGCAAAATTAAGAAACATTATGGACGCTTTATTAAAACAATACAAAGAAAAACAACCGGAAATCGTTTTCGAATGGAATGATGCCGAAACAGGCGCCAAAGGTTGGGTTGTTATCAATTCATTGCGCGGTGGAGCTGCAGGTGGTGGAACACGTATGCGTAAAGGCCTGAACAAAGAAGAGGTAATCTCTTTGGCCAAGGTAATGGAAGTAAAATTCTCTGTTTGCGGTCCTCCTATCGGTGGCGCAAAATCAGGTATCGACTTTGATCCTCGCGATCCACGTAAAAATGAAGTGCTGCAGCGTTGGTACAAAGCGGTAATTCCATTGCTGAAAAACTATTACGGCACCGGTGGTGACCTGAATGTAGACGAACTTAAAGATGTTATTCCAATTACGGAAGCTTTGGGACTTTGGCATCCGCAGGAAGGTGTGGTCAATGGTCACCTGAAACCTACAAAAGGGGAACGCATAGCTGCTTTAGGTCAGTTGCGTCATGGTGTCAGCAAAATTATTGAAGATAAATACTATATACCTGATAGTAATGAGAAACTGGCTATTGCCGATATGGTTACAGGTTTTGGTGTAGCTATGGGTGTTTCGCATTATTACGATCTCTATCAGAACAAAAATCTTGAGGGTAAAAAAGTCATCATTCAGGGTTGGGGCAATGTTGCTTCGGCTGCAGCTTTTTATTTGGCACAGCGTGGAGCAAAAATTGTTGGTATCATAGATATTGCTGGTGGTATCATCCGTCCGGAAGGCCTCTCTTATGCAGAAGTCTGCGAATTGTTTCTGCACAAAAAAGGCAATAACCTGAATGCGCCAAATATGCTGACTTTTGATGAAACCAATGCAAAAATATGGGATCTTCAGGCAGATATTTTTATTCCGGGTGCAGCTTCAAAAATTTTGAACCGCGATCAGATGGACCGTCTGATGGCTGCCGGCATGGAATTGATGTCCTGCGGGGCCAATGTCCCCTTTGTGGATGATGAGGTATTTTTTGGCCCTACGGCTCGATATACAGACGAAAAAATCAGCATTATTCCAGATTTTATTGCCAACTGCGGCATGGCCCGTGTGTTTGCCTACCTCATGCAGCCGCATGCCGATATGAGTGACAAGGCGATTTTTGAAGATATTTCGGCCACTATCCGCAAAGGAATTGAGGCTGTAAAAGTCAAAAATAATTCTAAAACCGCCATTTCTACAACTGCATTGACAATTGCTTTGGAGAAATTGATGGGAAGTTAATATTAAAAAAATAATTTAACGGGCTGTCTGGAATATGGATAGCCCTTCTTTTGAACAGCTGAGCTAATTATATTAGCTTCTAAAGTTATTTTTGAAAGAACATAGATTAACCGACTAAATATTTCTCTACAAGATTAGAAATGAATCTAAATTTTATTACATTTGCTACTTATCAGAATTTAACATAAAGAAGAAACTAATATAAACACCAACGCTATGAATTACAGAAGCGTTCTATGTACAAAAATATTTGCGACGGCTACACTCCTGGCTTTTCAGGTTACATCCTATGCGCAGGTTACACTGAACCCAACAGAAGACAAATATATTTCAGCTAAACATGCCGATCAACATGCCAAGTGGAAAAAAGGACAGGAACAATTTCCCGGCCGTCCACGCGATATGTGGCAGCTCGGTTTGGGCGGTGGCAGCTTCATGGTAAGCGGTGATGTAAAATCACAGTTCGGATGGGGAGCCAGTATTCATGCCCGTAAATCTTTGGGTTATGTAGTATCACTCAGAGGTGAATATATGTTTGGTCAGGCAAGCGGACTGAACTACAAAGCTTCTCCTGTATTGGCTTTGCCTTCAGGTGAACCTTTTGCTTCTCAGTATTCGGATACTGTAGGTTTCTACGCTAATTATAAAACACCTCAGCATCACGCAATTTCTATGCAGGCTGTTTTTAATCTGAACAATATCCGATTTCACAAAAAACAGAACAAGTGGGCTGTGAATTTCATCATCGGTGCCGGGGCCAATCTTTACAGATCAGCAATCAATGCCTTGGATGCGAATGGCAATAAATACGATTTCAGCTCAGTTGGTTTTGATAACAATGGCGATCCGTTAGATATTACAACTCTTCAGGGCAGAAGAGAAGTGCGCAATAATCTTAAAGGTGTATTGGACGACACGTACGAAACAAACGCACCACAAAATAAAAATCATATTTTCACCTTCGGCGAAGAGAAGCCAATGGCTTTGAATCCTTTTGTGAATACAGGTTTCAGCCTCGAGTATATGATTACGCCGCGGTTGTCGCTGTCATTGGAGCATCAGATCTTTATGACAATGGATGATTATATGGATGGCAAATACAGAAATGAAGTAGGCGGACAGACATCCAATCTGGATCTTCCTCAGTATACTTCGGTACGTTTGGGTTTCCATTTAGGCAAAAAAGAGAAGCGCATTCAGCCGCTTTGGTTCGTGAACCCATTACTTGCACCTATGGGCGATGTGGCCGATTTGAAGAAAAAATTGGATGACGAATGGTTTAAAGATAATGACAAAGACGGTGTTGTCAATAAATTGGACCAAGAAAAGGAAACTCCGGAAGGGTCTCCTGTAGATACCAAAGGAAAGGCTTTGGATTCAGACAAAGATGGTGTTCCAGATCTTAAAGACAAAGAATTACACTCACCTCCCGGTTACAAAGTAAACGAAGACGGTATTGCAGATGTGCCAAGACCATTAACTCAGAAGGATATTCAAAAATTGAAAAATCCTGATGGAACAGATAAAACATTGGTAATAGGCAACGAAACTTTTACACCAAAACAAAATGATGGTGGTGGCCTGAAAGACTGGTTCCTGCCTATGGTGCACTTCGATCGCGATAAATTTGGACTTCGCCCCGAAGCTTATTCACAATTGCAGCACATTGCTACTGTGATGAAAGCTTATCCGGATATCAAAGTGGTGGCTCATGGCCATACAGATATACGTATGAGTGATGAGTATAACGATATGTTGTCTTACAATCGTGCAATGACTGCAGTTGATTACATGGCGAGCCAATATGGTATTTCAAAAGACCGCTTCATTGTTAAATACAATGGTGAAAGATCAAATCTGATTTCAGCTGCAGGTTCCGAAACTGATCATCTTCAAAATCGCCGCGTAGAATTTTCCGTAGCTAAAGATGGGGATAAGTCTATGGAGCGTCCAAAAGGAGACGGTGGTGCGAACCGTCAGTGGAAGTATTAATAAGATAAAAGATTAAATAGGAACCGAAGGACAGTGAAGCGAACCGAAGGGGACAGTGAAGCGAAAATTAAAGAGTGTTATCTCGTCCTAAAGACAAGAGCTATAAAAGATAAAATATTCTTTTTAATCCGATCTTTTTGAAAATATAAACTAAAAAGGGTAGCAGTTACTGTTACCCTTTTTACTGTTTTCAGGTGCTTTCTTTTCACTGTTATTGAAATCGACCCTGTGAATTTCCAATTGGACTGTCTGATAAAAAATAATACAAATGAAAATTTCGGAGATCATATCATATTTAGAAACTGTTGCACCCACGGTTTATCAGGAGTCTTATGACAATGCCGGACTCCTAATTGGTGACAGAAATACAGAGCTTAAAGGAGTACTTCTCTGTCTCGATGCTACTGAAGCTGTTGTGGAAGAAGCTATCGCAGGTGGCTGTAATTTGATCATTGCGCATCACCCTATTGTTTTTGGCGGACTAAAACGCTTTAATGGCAATAATTATGTAGAAAGAACAGTGATTAAAGCCATTAAAAATGATGTTGCAATATATGCTGCTCATACCAATTTGGATAATGTTCTGAAAAATGGGGTAAATTCAAAAATTGCCGAAAAGTTAGGATTGCAGAACTGCCGTATTCTATCTCCCAAAAAAGGGGTTCTGAAAAAACTATACACTTTCGTGCCCTTGAATGCAGTAGAAAAAGTAAAAGATGCTCTTTTCAATGCAGGTGCAGGAGATATAGGGAATTACTCCGAATGCAGTTTCAGTGTATCAGGAATAGGGACATTTAAAGGATCGGAACAAAGCAATCCTACAATTGGAGAAAAAGGAAAAAGACACAGCGAAGCAGAACAAAAGTTGGAAGTCATTCTGCCTGTTTATCTCGAATCTGCAATTTTAAAAGCACTTTTTGAGTCACATCCTTATGAAGAGGTGGCCTATGAGCTGATTACCTTGGACAACAGCTACAAAGAAATAGGCAGCGGACTTATAGGAGAATTACCCGAAGCTGTTTCTTCACTTGAATTTTTAAAATCGCTGAAATTTAAGATGAAGACAAGTTCTGTACGTTACACAGATACGCACAAAGAAACTGTTAAAAAAATTGCCCTTTGCGGCGGCTCGGGAAGTTTCCTGCTCAAAGCAGCAATTGCCGCCGAAGCCGATGTTTTTATAACAGGAGATTTTAAATATCATGAATTTTTTGATGCTGAAAACCGCATCATTATTGCCGATATAGGACATTTTGAAAGTGAACAATTTACAATTGAGTTATTTTATGAACTATTATCACAAAAATTTCCTACCTTTGCATTTCAGCAAACAAACGTAAGAACCAATCCGGTAAATTACCTTTAATAGCCTTATCAATTATGAGTTTTATGTGTTATACAAAGCCTTTTTGTTTACAATAAATTCATAACGAATAAAATATCAAAAGACCAACTCATTAACTGTCAATTATACAACTTGTTTATGGCAAAAAAGAATGTCGTCAGTACTGTTCCTATTGAGGAAAAACTGCTTAACCTGTTTGAACTTCAGTCTATTGATTCTCAAATAGACAATATCGAACGCCTAAAAGGTGAACTTCCAATGGAAGTTAGAGAATTGGAAGATGAAATTGTCGGTTTGGATACCCGTATAACAAAATTACAGGCCGAACAGAAAGACATGGAAGTGAAATTGGCCAAACATAATGCCGCTATTCACGAAGCTGAGTCATTGATTGAAAAATACGAGAAACAGCAGGCAAATGTTAAAAACAACCGAGAATTTGATGCGCTAATCCGAGAAATTGAGCTTCAGCGTCTTGACATTCAGTTGGCCAACAAACGCATCAGAGAAGGACGCGTTAACCTTACCAACAAAGAAGCTACCCTCGAAGCTGCCCTAAAGAAAAAAGAGGCCAAAGGCAAAGAGTTGGAGCGCAAGGAGGAAGAATTGAAAAAAATTATTGCTAAAACTGAGAAAGACGAGAAGAATCTCCAGAAAAAAATGGAGAAATCACGTAAAAAAACAGAAGATCGTCTCCTCAAAGCTTATGACCGTATTCGCGATGCATACAAAAACCGTTTGGCTGTTGTAACGGTTGAGCGTGATTCATGTGGTGGTTGCTATAACTACATCCCACCACAAATTCAATTGGAACTTGCTCAGAGAAAACGTATTGTAAGCTGCGAACACTGCGGACGTATTTTGGTTGATCGTGAATTGGCCGGTTTTGATTCCGAAAGCGATTTAGAAAAAGAAGTTTCTGAATTTGGAGAACCGGAAGAATTCTTATAGAATTCTGTTCACTATAAATAATTACAACAGCCTTTGGTCTCAGAAGATCAAAGGCTGTTTATTTTAAAACAAACAATTATGCGGATACTATTTGAGACTGAAAGATTGGTTTTAAAAACACTTAATTCAGAATACACAGAAACAGTTCAGTCATATTTGGCAAAAAATGAGCAATTCTTCAAACCGTATATGCCAACTTGGTCGGAAAATTTTCTGAATTTTGAAAATATAGAAAAAGTACTGCAGGAACAGTGGTTTAAAATGCATAAAAAGCAAATGCTGCATTTTTATATATTTGACATCAGAGACCGCGCATTTCAGCAAATTCTTGGCGATATCACCTTTTCAAATATTGTCTTCGGGGCTTTTCAGTCCTGTTTTTTGGGCTATAAAACTAATGAGAAATCCTGTGATAAAGGAATTGCGACTGAAGCTGTCGGAAAAGCCTGCCAATTTGTATTTGAAGATATGAATCTGAATAGAATAGAAGCCAATATAATGCCCCAAAACCTAGCTTCTCAAAAAGTTGTAGAAAAACTGGGATTTATCCGGGAGGGATTATCCCTTAAGTACCTAAAAATCAATGGAAAGTGGGAAGATCATTACAGATACGCCTTAATAAACGGATAAACAATGAAGTACAATGCATTTATTTTTTTTCAATTATTATTGATACTTGTTTCCTGCGTTCAGGAACAGGCTATTAAAACTGATGAATTTATTGTAAAAACCGATACAATGCCTTTACCCAAAGGCTTGGACAGTTTCATTACTTTGAAAATTGGAGATTATGAAATTGATATTGCCCGTTTTGATAAAGTGAGTAAATTCAAGGGAAATATTATCATTCTGCAAGGATACAACTTCCCAAAACATGACTGGTGTGAAAAAGCACCGGAACTTTGCCGTAAAGCAACCGCAGAAGGATATTGCCTTATTATGCCTGAGATGGGCAGAAGTATTTATGCAGACTCATTTTATGAACAGACGGCTGCAATTTTCAGGAATTATCCACTGCGTACTTGGCTGACAGATACTGTTTTCACATATTTACAAAAACATCACAATCTGCTGCTTCCTGGTCAGAATAATTATTTGCTCGGCCTTTCTACAGGGGCTCATGGAGCAGTTTTAATAGCTTTGGATCAACCGGAACTCTTTTCGGCTGTTGCCGCGCTGTCGGGAGACTATGATCAGTCAAAAATACCGGAAGATAAGCTGACGGAACTTTTCTATGGGTCCTATTCCACGCAAAAAGAAAGATGGGAGACCATTGATAATCCAACTTCGAGAATCAAAGAGTGGAAAACCCCAATTTATCTTGGACACGGAATAAAAGATGAAGTTGTACCGGCAGATCAAACAAAATTGTTTAATGAGGAGCTCTCCAAAATCTTTGATCCGGATAAAATAAAAATTAACCTTCCCGAGAAAATGGGACATGATTATAAATATTGGGGATCGGAAACAGATGCAATTTTAGATTTTTTTGGTAGGAATCGAAAAAGTTAAAACAAAAACATTTGCAATTCAGATTGGCAGCGACTTTCGATAAAGTCAGCTGCCTTTTTTTGTAATTAATTGGTATTAATTCCTTTAGGTTAATTGCAGAGGGAACCGTAGTTTTAGTTAAAAAACCATAATGTTTTAAAAAATAATAAAAAATACTTGCAGTGTAAAACAATTTGTTTTAATATTGCAATGTGGTTATTGAAATGCTGATGAGGGAATCAAACAGAAATAAGATTTTGAGGCATTATTAAAACAGTTAAACTATGAGCAATTCTAATTCATCGCTTGCAATGCGCCAGGTTTGGAACAATGGCATCAATCAGGTGCAAAAAACTGTAAAAAATCAATGGGTGCAAGTTGGAATCCTTGTGGCCATATTATACATTTTCAGTCAGAAGGATATGAGTTTTCACTTTTCAATGGGAGAGAAAAATGCATACACCGCCAATATTCTGGATCCTGGTATTATGTACGGAACTCCTTTTGGTACATCAAAGCAGGAACCTATAAAGAAAGCGGCAGTGGTTAAAAAGGAGAAGACAACTTCAGTGTCTGATAAAAAATGGTATGAACAGATCAAGGATAAAAGCGGAGATATCCGTAAAAGACTGAACCTAGCCAATGAGGCAACAGCAGTGGGAGCTGCCCTCAGCGAGGAAGAAAAGCTTTTGGCAGCAAGACTGTCAAACCTTTCAATTGTATTCAATTCTCCCGAATACTTTAAAAAGAAAAACATCCCTCAAGCAGTTGTTGATGCTAAACGTAAAACATGCGATAACTATATTGAAAAGTATGCAAAAATAGCCCAGGAAGAGGCAGAACTATATAACATTCCAGCCAGTATTACATTGGCACAGGGTCTTTTGGAAAGTAATGCGGGAGAAAGTCAGTTGGCAAAAAGAGAGAATAATCATTTTGGAATAAAATGCCGCAGCAAATGCATTGGATGCCGCTGTGCAAATTATACTGATGATGATAAATATGATATGTTTAGAATTTTTGATACGGCCTGGCACAGTTTCAGAGAACACAGCAAGCTTCTGGTCGGTGACAGATACCGATATCTGACAAAATTAAGCAAAAGTGATTATAAAAACTGGGCGAGAGGGCTTAAAACTGCCGGTTATGCTACCGATAAAAATTATGCAGAAAAGCTGATCAGAATAATTGAACATTTCAAACTCTACAGGTTTGACAGATAAAATTGCACCAAATCAATTCCTAAAATTGAATAATCCTAAACATTTTATATGAAAACGATAATTGAAAAATATCTTAATATTAATGATATTAATTTCACACTGCCAGCTGAAGATATCTTTGAATTTGAGGCAGAATCTGAAGGAGGACCTTGGAAATGCAGAATAAAAATATGCGCTAACTCAGCAGTTTCAATCTATGCAGTTTTTCCACTAATTGTACCTTCAAGTCAGCGGCCTGATAGCGCTATGTACCTTATGTGGTTGAATAAAGAAAGGGTATTTGGTAACTTTGAATTGGATTTAGATAGCGGTGAAATCAAGTTCAAGACTTTTATCGATTGCGAAAATGCTATATTTACAGATCGGATATTAGATAGAACTTTGTTTATTAATATGGCCACTGTGCAAAAATATCTGCCTGAATTTTTAGGGCATTTAAATAGGAATAAAGTTGCTTAATACATACAATTGATGTTGTATTAAAATTGCCCCCAAAAGTGTCTAACTTTTTGGGGGCAATGTAAATAATAAGTCTGGACAGCCCTTGTTTTATTTGGTAAAAAATCCTTTGGTCAATTACTGGATCTAATTGAAACGAGTAAACAAGTTATTTTAACTCAGTTCAGATAAATCGAACAATCAAATAAAACACATCTATCTGGTACTTCTTGGTTGTAATTAATTTACTTTTCAAGGTAATGTTAATCTAAATATCATCAATATTCTGATCAATATCCAAGATCTGTTTTTCTTTTTCTTTAAAGGATTTTACTTCTTTTTTCTGCTCTCTGCTTTCTGTTTTCAATTGGCGCATTTCATCGCTCATGAAAGAACCTTCCATGATCTGTTCCTGCAGGCTTTTTAATGTTCCCGGAGAATAGGGTACAAGGATAGAGCTGTTTTTCTCCCCGATGTCTCTGATGGTATCATAATGCTGCGTGAGCAGTACAAACTGCATGATCTCAATTGGAGAAACATCTTTGAGTGTATTGCTAAAATCTTCAACAGAATCGGCAAAACCTTTTACGATGGCCAAACGTTGGTTAGCTACTCCTTCGCCCTGCAGTCGTTTGCTTTCTTTTTCAGCCTCCGCATCTTTGATTTTTGCAATTTTGCGACCTTCTGCATCTTCTGAAAGAGCTTCTTTGTTTCGGCGGGCAGCATTTATGCGGTTCATGGATTCCTTTACCAATGCATCCGGATCTATATCAGTAATAAGGGTTTGAATGATACGGTAACCGTATTTCTCCATATTTTCGGCCAATTCGGCTTTTACAGCATTGGCAATATCATCTTTGCGTACAAAAACATCGTCCAAATCAAGTTTTGGCACTTCGGCACGTACTACGTCAAAAATATAGGAAGAAATCTGAGCATAGGGATCATCCAATTCGTAGTATGCTTCTCTTACTTTGTTTGGCATTACCTGTACATGAACAGAGGCCTGTAATTTTATAAATACATTATCTTTTGTTTTTGTCTCAATATGAACATTCATCTGTTGGATTTTCAGATTAATGCGCTTGCTTACCTTGTCGAGAAAAGGAATTGTAAAGTTCAAACCGGGATGTAAAATCCGATTAAATTTACCAAATCGCTCTACAGCCAAGGCGGTACGCTCCTTGACAAGTTTGATGGTCGAGAAAAACAAAAAAGCCACGGCAGCAATTGCGCCGATAATGATAGGGAACATAGTTTTCCGGATTTGTGATAAATTAAGGATTAGTGCTAACAGCTTAACTGTAATTATAATAAATTTGTATGATATATTTGAAGTTCTATTAAAATAAATAAATATATGAGATTATTTATTGCCTTACTTTTGTTTGTGATAGTCCTACCCTTTTATAAATGTGGGGGCGACAAAGGAAATATCAAAAACGATGGTCCTTCCGGATATGCCGTTTTTAAAAAACACTGTGTAAGCTGTCATGGGGTTGACGGACGCATGGGGTTGAACGGGGCAAAACCCATCCCTGAGTCGGTCTTGACTTTGGAAGACCGCATAAAACACATTACCAACGGCAAAGGCGCCATGCAGCCTTATAAAGGTGTGCTGACTACTGCTGAGATTGCAGCTGTCGCCGATTACAGTTTCAAGGTTGGAAAAGAGAAAAAAGAAAAGTAAACGGAAGTAAAAGTTAACCCATGTCCAATAAAAAAATTAAATACTACGTAGTATGGTCAGGAACTGTACCGGGCATATATGACAGTTGGGCGGAATGTCAGAAGCATATTCATGGTATTGAGGGAGCAAAGTATAAATCTTTCGAAACCAAAGCCGAAGCCGAATTTGCATATAAAGGAAAACCGGGCGATTTTATTCAGAAAAATGCAAACGGAGCAAAAACGACTGACAAAAATAAATCGGGCAGTAAAAAAGGTATTAATTATGACAGCATTTCAGTAGATGCTGCATGCAGCGGGAACCCCGGTCTGATGGAATATCAGGGTGTAAATACCAAAACCAAAGAGTTGATTTTCCATCAGGGACCCTTCCCTTTGGGAACAAATAATATTGGTGAATTTTTGGCAATAGTACATGCGCTGGCACTTTTCAAGCGGCAGGAAAATAACCAAACGCCAATTTATACGGACTCAATAACTGCGATGGGTTGGGTTAAAAAGAAAAAAGCCAAAACCAATCTGGTGCAGAATGCCAAAACTAAAGCACTATATGATCTAATCGAAAGGGCAGAAAAATGGTTGGAGGTCAACACTTACGGCAATCCTATTCTAAAATGGGACACTGTGAACTGGGGAGAAATACCTGCTGATTTTGGTCGTAAGTAGCATTAGTTAACCTGTCTCAACTTTATTTTTCAAAAAAAGTTAAGATTGATTAGTGCGAATTGTCAAAATCTTCAACTATTCGCATGAAAACCTGCAATTCTCTATAATTAGCCTGAATTATTTCAAAACTTATATTGGTCCTAAAAATATTAGCATCGAGCAGCTGATATGGTTCTGAGACAGCCAAATAAAAATGGTCATCGACAAAGGAGGCAAAAACATCTTTTTTACTGCCTGTATAATAACTGTTCAGACTTTCCAGTATTTCCGGAGTTAGAATTTCGTCAAATTTTACTGTTGGCTCTGCAAAAACAAGGAATCGGCTGTCAAAAGTGCTGTTTCCTGTGCCCTTTACTTCATAGCCACCATATCTCGTAATATTTTTTAGCGTTCCTATAAATCGTTGCCGTCTTTTGCGGGGAATGATTATAATACGGCCTTTGGCGCTGTAGCTGAATTTTGAGTGAAAGAAGAGGCCGTCAAAAAGCTTTTGTAATCGGGACCGAACATATGAAGGGTGTTCCAAATGCAGTTCACACATCTCGAAATCAACCTCTCCAATTTTACCCATAATATAATCTTCACCTTTATAAATGGCCGGTTCTACAGGAAATATTCCGCTGCGGTTGAAGGTATCATAAGCAATGAACTGATCGTGATAATAGCAGTAATCAGGATTGATGAAATCCAATATACCCTGTACAATAATTGGTTTATACTTTTTTTTAAACTGTTTTATTTCTCTCTTGACATAGTCATAAAATGCCCAATAGGGAATTGGCAGAAAGAGTATGAATGCGGATAGCTTTGCTTGTAGAACAAAAAAAGAAATGGCAATCAGCGTAATAAATGCTACCACTATTTTCAGGAGCAAAATCCAACGAATACGCTCAAAACTACGAAGTTTTGAGTGCATATGATCATTGTAATAGCGCCTGAAAGCCGGTAAATCCTCCATATTCATTGTTTTTACCGTAAAAATACCGTTTTTAAGCCGTCATTTTAAAATTGTGATGTGTTTTTTAGAAAATCATAGGGTTTATTTCATAATCTACCTATTGCTTTTTTATGGAAAAAGACCTGTTTTTGGCATAATATTTGAATTTATCTAATTGGTTTAAATATGCTTAAAGTTTAAAAAATAGGCAACTAAATAATGACTTTTTAATAAAGGTTTTAATTGGGTGTTCTTATAGTGTGGGCCTCGCTTCATTTCGGAAGCGAGGCTTTTTTTGGCATTATTTTCATTTTTGTGGTTAATGCGCTGCTAAAGGTTTATTTTTGCAGCGAAAGTCATTAATAAATAATTGCAAATTGAACTTACAGATGAGCAATAATATCATATTTTCAGAAACAAAACTTCGCCGATTGGCATTGCATCGGGTAGGCAACAAGAGCAGAGAAGAAGGAATCTTCCCTTCAAAAAAACTACTGCCGCTAAATGATACTGATTTGATGGCTGACTTATTACAATTTTTCCTAAGTCATTTCAAATCAGAAACATTTTATCATTTTGGGCACAGTACCGACCTTTCCATGAACGAGGTGTACAATTATTGTAAGCAGATATTCGAAAACAGCAGCGAATCTGAAACGTTTTATGAACAGTCAGTGAATATGCTCCGTCACCTCTATGACTGCTCCGATCATAACAAAATCAATGATGGAGAACTCTATGTAGCTTATTTTGAAGAGATAATCGTAGATGACGAACTGGTGGATGCAATAGGTATTTTTAAAGTGGAAACCAAGGACAAGTTCCTGAAACTACGTTTGGATGAGGAGGAAGATTGGGAACTTTATTTTGAAGAGGGGACCAATATGGAAAATCTGGACAAAGGCTGTCTAATCTTCAATACACAGGGGGAAGAAGGTTTTAGGGTAGTAAGTGTGGACATGAAAGGCAGCGATGCAAAATATTGGCGGGATGAATTTCTAATGCTGATGCAGATTCACGATGATAATTTTTACACCAAAACTTATCTGAATCTCTGCAAACAGTACGGCAAATCGCAATTCGAAAAAGAAGAAAAACAGGAACAGGTCACTTTCCTGAATAAATCACTGGAATATTTCAATACCAAGGAAGAATTCGACTTCGAAGAACTGGCCTCTGAACTTTTTTTGGAAGATGAGGAAAAGAAGGAGAGTTTTCGGGAATACAAAAATGTCTATCAGGAAAAAGAAGGGCTTCTGCCAGAAGAAGAAACCTTTTTTATTGCAGCGCCAATTGTAAAAAAGGCTGAGCGCAGTTTCCGAAAAATTATTCAGCTTGATACTCAGGTTGAAATTAAAATTCACTCGGCCAAGGCACATGAGGACGGAACTGTTGAAAGGGGCTATGATGCCGTAAAGGGTATGCATTTTTATAAAATCTTTTTCCATGATGAGAAGTAGTGAAATTTTGCAACTCGAATGTCTCTGACGGAGCAACATCTTCAATATTGGAAGTTTTTTATACCTTCTTAAATAAAATTCGTATGAAACTCATTTATTATTTAATACTGGCGGCCACTATTTTCGGTGCCTGCAAAAGCAGCAAAGGAGGGCAAAACCCTAAATGTGCTACTGACAAAACGTTTATTCCTTACAGCGTCGGCACATATTGGATTTATCAATCGACCGATGGATATTCCGATACACTTAAGGTTGTGTCCAATGAAAAAACAGACAAAGGCATTAAAGTAAATCTGAATTTTGAAAAATGGCTGCTCGTTTCAGAAGATTCTCTTTTTGTACGTTGCAATACACGCGGTGGCGGTGAATTTACCATGCCACTCTATTTGAAAATCAAAGAAAAGGCTGAATATGAAACCTGTTTGGGCGACGTGGTTACAAGGGTCGAAGCACAAAGGATTACTGGCCCAATTGCGGTAAACGGGAAGGCTTATACAGATTGTACCGAATATTTTATCAAACCTTATACTAAAGTAATCGTTGCTGATAGAGTGGGGCCAATAAAGTTTACATACCTCGATATCAATGGTGAGCTAAAATCTGAAAGACAGTTGAAGGAATTTCTAATAAAAAAATAAATTTATAAATTCAGATAAATAAGGGGCTGACTCATTTAAAAGTCAACCCCTTACTCATAAATGCAGCTTTTAGGTTTAATATTTACTTTTTGGAAAATATTTTGCTGTAAGCCCCATTATCCATGACAAGAATATAACTGCCGGCATCTAAACCTTCCAAATTGATAATATTGTAGCTGTTTCTAATTATTCCTCTTTTCGCTTTTTGACCCAGGATATTATAAATATGATATGACTGCCCTGAAAAATCGACAGGAACCTCAAGAATAATTTCCTGATTTGCCGGAATAGGGTAGAGACTAAAATCAAATCGGTCCGATTCTGCTGCCAGCGCAATTACATTGCTATAAGAGAAGCTGCCATCATGGTTCAACTGTTTCAGACGGTAATAATGAGTAAGATTGTTTTTTGGGCGATAATAAAAATCATAGTTAAGCTCAACTGTTGAATTTCCGTTTTCCGATAAAGAATTTACCATTCCGACTGTTTCGAAATCCAAAGCATTTAGGGACTTTTCTATTTCATAAAAAGCACATTTAGATTCAGTCGCAGTTGCCCAATACAAATAATGAAACCCTTCTTTCTCCTTCCTTCCATTAAAATATAAGAACTCAACAGGAAGATTACAGCCGTCAATGTTAAAATTAAAAACCTGTGAAGCGCCTGTACAGCCATTTGCTGTGGGAGTTACTGTCACAGAGGCCGTGCCCGCAGCAGCATTAAAAGCTGATATATTGCCGCTTCCAGTTGCCGGAAGACCAATAGCTGTATTATTGTTGCTCCAATTGAAAACAGTTCCTGCAACCCCATTGCCAGTATAATTTACGGCTGTCTGTAGGCCGTTGCAAAGATTTTGGTCTGCAGGATCGTTTACAGTAGGAATGGGTCTGATTGTAGGACTGAATGACGCAGGACAAACGGTACGGCCCCTGTTAACTCCTGAAGAAACATTGCTGGTAACCTGCAGTGTAACCGATGTAGTTATGTCAGTTATCCCATTGTTTACCGGTGTTACATTGAAAGTACTTGCAGTTCCTGAACTTACCGGAATAGTTGAGTTCCACAGATAAGAAAGGGTACCGTTATTTCCTGTCGGAGCGGAACTGAAATTGAGTTGTGTTGCGCTGCACTGAGCACCTGTCGGCGCATTCCGCTGTCCTACAGGTGCCCCAAGACAACAGGTACTGCCGGAGACGCTCCCAATAGTGATAAATTGTCTTCCCGGATCTGTACGTGCTGTTCTGGTTGTAAAACAGGATGCACCAACATCTGGATTTCCGCAACTTCCAGAACCCCCATTAATGTTAACTGTTGGTCCTGAACTGTATGTAATCGTTATAGTATTTATATTTCCGGTAATATTTATAGTAACTGCGCCATTTACACCATTACAAACCATATTACCTGTTATTGTGACAGATCCTGAACCACTGCCGCTTACCGTCTGTTCAGATGGTTGTGCCTGTGAGACATTTATAATTGCTGCAGGAGTTGTTGTAATTGTGACTCTGTCTGTCCAGGCACCGGCTATAGCACAGGGATTATTTCTGTTGATATCAAATATTGAGAAAGTGGGATTGGTTATAGCAGGACTATACGTCAAAGTAACTGTAGTAGATGTTGTTAAATTTGTCCAATCATGATCGAGTGCCAATCCTTCTCCGTTTGTTGGGCTATAGGTTACACCGGTATCGTCAAATCTGGGTGCCGAATTCAGAAAATTAGAGCCCGAAACCTGTGTCCTCATTGTGCAGGTGCCAACCGTATTTGTAAGATCGGTACTGCCTGTCACCCAACCGTTATAATCAAAACGGTTGTTTTGGGCTGAAATTTTTATATTGGAAAAAGATAAAAGCAGAAATAGAAATAAAATATTAGCAAGAAATTTCATATTACATTTTGACATTAAATTATTTTAGAAATTGCACAGTCAGCTACTGCACCACTCAAAAATATTTAGATATCAATTATTATCTGCCTGACTTTTTTTATTTTATTCGGTTCTTTAAACATAAAAATAGCCGCAAAGACCCTATATTTACTATAATTTTACAATCTATTTTTCAGTTTTAATTACAATTTTTCAATGAATAAAGAAGATCATCTTTTTCAGCTCTTAAGTTCTCTGGATCAAGGCGAAAAACGTTTTGTGAGTCTCAATATCACAGCACAGAAAGGAGAAGACAGTAAAGACTATCTTTATTTATATGAATATTTATTAAAGCAGAATTCATACGATGAAGATGATGTGAAGGAGCAGGTTACTAAGAAAATTTCAAAACACCGATTTGCTGCAGTCAAAAACTATCTCTATACAAAACTGCTGAATCTCTTGAGAGATTATCATGCTGAAGATTCGATTGATATGCAAATAAGAAATCATATACAGCTGGTGGAAGTTCTTTTTAGAAAAGGGCTGATAAAACAGTCTGAAAAACAGCTCCATTCTGCAAAAAAATTAGCAATTAAGCATCATAAAATTAGGCAGTTTATTCAGATTTATGATTGGGAGTATGCTATTTCAACAGTTTCCGAAAAGCCGACAGACAGAGAAATCAGTTTTGAAAAAATCGATATTGAAGAACAGCATACCCTTAATTTGCTGAAACTGCAGTTTGAATATCACAGACTTCATTTCAAAATCTTCAATCACCTTTATAAGTATGGAATACCCAACAATGAGGAAAGTCGGGCTTTTTTCAGAGAAATCCTCACTGATGCACAGATGATTGCTGTTCCTGCTGCACCTCCATATACAATGGATCTGTACTATTCCATTCTGAATGCCTGTCATCACATGTGTGATAATTTGGATAAGGCCGCAGAATCGGGTAAGTTGAGGTTGAAAGTTTATGAAGACAATCCGGATTTTGCCATTGACGAAAGTTATCATTATGCAGCAGCAATAAACAACTATCTGCAGAATGTAGTCAGAATGGAAAATTGGGAGGAAGGTCTGCTTATTTTGGAAAAGGCAAAATCTTTTGCTGTAAAGAACAGAAGAAAACTGCTGGACGTGAGTTATGTCCTTTTTAAGTATGTAACACATCAGTTCAAAATTAAAATACTGATGGCTCAAAAACTGTAGAAGCTGACGAATGGATTGCTTCCTATAAAGATGATATTCTGGAACTCTGCTCCAATAAACATAAAGAAAATAATGTTTTTATACTTCCGTTGAGTATAGCTGTAAATTGCTTTATTTTGGGCAAAAATGACGAGGCGCTGCATTGGATAAGAACAATTCTCAAAGAGAACCGAAATCTGATAAGACATGACATTTACAATTTTGCCAATATAATGAACCTGATTATTCAATATGAATTTGGCAATGCAAGTACCTTGGAGTATCAGGTACAGGCATTTCAGAGATTATTGTCCGAACAGGGTAAAAAATCAGCTTTTGAAAGTATGTTCCCAAATTTGTTAAAAAAACTGGCAAATGTCATTCATGACAAATCTCAAACACTTACATTCCTTCAAAAGAGTATAGACAGGATCAAAGAAATATCTTTGGAACCGGGTTTTGAAAGCGGTTTTATCAAACAGTTTTATATTGTTGAGTGGTTGGAAAGTAAATTGTATCGGAAAAATTTTTTGGAATACCTTTGTGGAAAATAACTTATAGATTTTCAGATTGTCAGCTGAAAATTTGAATGCTGAAAATCCCCTCTAATATATGTACAACTATCTCGACCTACAGGATACTATTGCAGCGGTTGCAACTGCCCCCGGCTTGGGTGCCATCGCTGTCATCAGAATCTCAGGCACTGAAGCCATTAATATCGTCGCCCGCCTCTTCAAGGGCAAAAATCTGCTGACTGTGGCGAGCCACACAGCACATCTGGGCTATATCTGCGACGAAAATGGCCGCAGGCTCGATCAGGTGTTGGCAACTGTTTTTATCGGCCCCAATTCCTACACTCGTGAGCATGTGGTGGAAATTTCCTGCCACGGCTCGCCCTATATTCAGCAGCAGCTGATGGAATTATTTATGCGCAATGGCGCCCGCATGGCCCGTCAGGGCGAATTTACCCTGCGTGCCTTCCTCAACGGACAGCTGGATCTGGCGCAGGCCGAGGCCGTGGCCGATCTGATTTCTTCCGATTCTGCCGCTTCACACGAATTGGCGATGAAGCAGATCCGCGGGGGTTTTTCCAATGAGATCAAGAAATTGCGTGAAGAACTCATCCATTTTGCCAGTTTGATTGAGCTGGAGCTTGACTTTGGCGAGGAGGACGTAGAATTTGCCAACCGCAAGGACCTGCAGGAGTTGGTAGAAAGAATTTTGGGCATCATCCGCAAACTGATGGATTCCTTCCAATTGGGAAATGTTTTGAAAAATGGCGTCAGTACAGTCATTGCAGGCCGTCCAAATGCAGGAAAATCAACCCTGCTCAATACCCTGCTCAATGAGGAAAGAGCTATTGTATCGGAAATTGCCGGTACTACCCGCGATACTATCGAGGAAAATCTCAATATCAATGGGGTGCTTTTTCGTTTGATCGACACCGCAGGTATCCGCGAGGCCAGCGACCAGATTGAGGCTATGGGTGTGCAGAAAACCTTTGAAAAGATTGCGCAATCGACCATTCTTGTTTATGTGTACGATGTTATCCGCACAAGTCCGGATGAAGTGGAAAAGGACCTCTCGCAATTGCGCAAAGATGGGCTGGCAATTCTTGTCATCGCCAATAAAATTGATGAGTTACAGGAGCAAAATCCGCTGATTGCCGATAAAATAGCGATGGAAATCCCCAAAAGCCATTTTCAGATCTCGGCCAAATACAAGGACAATATCGATGCTTTCAAAAAAGCACTTTACGATCTGGTACTCGATGGCAATATAAGCACTGAAAGTACGGTGGTTACTAATCTTCGCCACTATCAGGCGCTGAATGGCGCCTACGAATCGCTCAACTCGGTATTAAATGGCCTCTCGGTGAACATCACCGGAGATTTTTTGGCTATGGATATACGGCATTCGCTGAGGTACTTGGGTGAGATAACGGGCACTGTGGATGTGGAGGATTTGCTGGAGAATATTTTTAGTAAGTTTTGTATCGGAAAGTAATTTACTTTCTTTTGTTTGTTAAGTGCCTGTTTTTGTTGAGTTTCAGTACACTTTTCTTTCTCTTTTTTGTTGCCCAACTCTACTTTTTTACTTATATTTGTTGCCCAGTTGTTGCCCAATTGGCTATTTTGTTGCCCACATATCAGTTTGATGGAAGTCAGGCGAAATAATGCACCAAGTAGCACCACACAGCAACATACTGCAACAAGTAGCAACAAATGAGTAGTACAATTAAACTTCCTAAATTCTGTAATCATTGTGGTAAGGCTTTCATAGCCCAAAAGACCACAACGAAGTATTGTGGCCATAAGTGCAACAGTGCAGCCTACAAGAAAACCAAACGAGAAGAAAAGGTAAACGCAGAATTTAAGAACCAACAAAGCAAAATTGTTTCCGCTTCTCCAGTAGTTGCTACTGAAACCCTATCCAATCCGATAGCAGGTAATCACACTAATTTAAGAGAGAAAGAATTTTTAAGCATACTGGAAGTTGCTACCCTATTGGGTGCAAGCAGATGGACCATTCAACGGATGATAAAAAGTAATCGTTTGCCGGTGGCAAAGCTGGGCAGTCGTACTATCATCAAAAGGGCTTCAATTGATAATTTATTTAACTGATAAGAAAATGAAAGTAACATTAAGACAACGGCTCAAAGGCGATAAAATAAGCCTTTATTTAGAGTACTACTCCAATGGCAAACGCCAATACGAGTATTTGAATTTGTACCTAACACCCGACCCCGAAAAAGGGAAGCTAACCAATGCAGTAAAAGAAGAAAATAAAAAGATACTGGCATTGGCTGAAACCATCCGCAGTAAAAGGCATTTGGAGATACAAAACAGCACTTATGATTTCCACGATAAGGAGAAGCTAAAAACGTACTTCATTATGTATATGGAGGCATTGGCTGAAAAGAGAAAAGACAGCAAAGGGAATTATGGCAATTGGGATAGTACCATCAAGCACTTGAAAAAGTATTGCCCAAGAGATATACAATTTAACCAAATCAATAAAGCGTTTGTTGATGGCTTCAGGGATTACCTTTTGAAAGAAGCCAGTACCAAAACCAAAAAGGCAATTTCAACCAATACCAAATACAGCTACTTCAATAAGTTTAGAGCAGCACTCAAACAAGCTGTGAGGGATGGCATACTAAAAACCAACCCTGCCGAAATGGTAGAAGGCTTGCCACAAGGCGAACCAGTAAGAGAGTTTTTAACCCTTGATGAATTAAAGACCTTAGCCAAAACCGAATGTAAAAACGAGTTGATGAAAAGGGCTTTTATTTTTGCTTGCCTTACAGGCTTGCGTTTCAGTGATATTCAGAAATTGAAGTGGAGTGAAATGCAACAATCAACAGAGTTAGGGCATTACATCCGTTTCGTACAGCAAAAAACAAAAGGATCTGAAACATTGCCCATTTCTGATGAAGCCTATAATTTATTAGGAGAAAAAGGAAAGCCAGCCGACCCGGTATTTCCAGATTTGATATACTCCGATAGTCGCAATGCTGATTTGTACCGATGGATGATAAAGGCAGGTATTGAAAAGCACATCACTTTCCACTGTGCAAGGCACACATACGCCACATTGCAGCTTACTTTAGGTACTGACATTTTCACAGTATCAAAGTTGCTTGGACATAGGCATTTAAAAACAACACAGATTTATGCTAATGTAATTGATGAAAAGAAAACAGTAGCAGCTAACAAAATAAATATTGGTTTATAATGGAAATAAAAATATTGAATAGCATTTTGTTCAAAGAACTTATGCCCTGGACTTTTGATGCCAAAGGCACAAAAGCCATCAACGAGAAAATAAAAAAGGTAGGCAGCAAAGAACCCACCAC
>CAINVS010000710.1 GCA_903854205.1 uncultured Bacteroidota bacterium
AGGAGGTGGTCCATGGCCTCCGGGCCAAGATCGAGGATGGCCACACGCAGTCGCAGGGTCTTCTGACGAAGCACAAGATTATATGGAAGAACGATAAAAATGTTTGCATTAGACTTATTCAATACTAGATACGAACGCGACTTGCGTGAAGGTGCAGTGGACGATCTTGAAGGTCGCCGCATTGATGACTTAAACGCAAAGATGCAGGATCTGTTGGCCCGTGCTCGAAATGCCAGCCCTGAGATGAAAGCTGGCCTTAAGCGTGAGTTTGATAAAGTCAAAGACGAACGTGACAGTTATTTTAAAATCAAAGATGAAAGCATGGGTTATGGCACACTTACAGGTGAAGGACAAGTAACTCCTACTGCCACAGGATCACGTCATCATGCCAAGCCTGAAAACTACGGTGGTTACGAGCCCGAAGCTGATCCGCTGGCTAGATTAGACAAGCATGCAGTTAACCGTGCCGACAAGGCCATGGGTGTCAAGTTCAATCGTGAAAAGAAATATCAAGGCGGCTTGGATGTAGACGAAGGCGGTATTCCAGGCAATGTTCCTGTAGAAAAGATTCCTGGCAAGGAAGACCTGCTCAAGGGCAAGGGCCGTAGCTACTACGAAGACCAAAAAAAAAATTCTGAAGAAATAGAAGAGCACGGTGGTGGCATTGGCCCTCGTCAACACTGGCAAGACCTCATGCAGGAAAACAAATTGTCAGTTGGCGATCCTGTTGTAGTTACAGGTCCTAACGAATTTGAAGGCAAGACGGGCGAAATTGACGAATTTAGCCCAAGTGGCACATTTGTTATTGTAAACTTGTACAATCACGGCCGACACAGCATGCATCTAAGCGATATTGCTTACAACGAGTATGCTGACCAAGAACAAGATGAAGAAGATGACTGGTACGATGAAGAAATGGAAGAAGGCTACGCTGCTACCATTGGTCCAGATACTGCTCCGTTACCGCCAGAAAAACAGTGGAGAATACAAGTCAGACAATTAATTGCTGACTACATTAAAAATCCCCAAGGTCTGTATAATATTGCCAAACAAAAAGGTGCCAACAGTGCCGAGGCTACAGCCTACAAATATATCATGCACCCAACAGGCAAGATTGCGTTGCCACCTGATGCTGTTACATTTGAAGGTTACCAAGACTTCAATAAAGTAGAGCCATATGCTGTTTGCTTAGCCGGCAAGTGTGTCAAGAAGTTTGACCGCTATGAAGAAGCTCGTCGCTTCCACGACAACTGGAAACAAAAGTTGTACCGTGAAGGCAACAAAGCCAAAGCAGACAAGATCACCCTAATGCCATTGAATCTTGATGAGGCTGAAATGGCTCCCGACGAAATACGCACCCGTGTAGGAAAAAATATTCCTCGCATAATGAAAAACATGATTCGCGATTATTCAACTATGGACGATAATAGTTTTAAACAAACTCACGGAATGACTCGTCAACAGTTTTATCAACAATTAAGTCCAGAAGCTCGCAACTATTATATGAAAGAAGAGCAAAAGCCTGCAGGTTGGGGCGAGTTCCCTCCAAAGCAAGAAATTACAATTGTTCCTCCCAAAAAACTAAAGTCTGGCGAAACATATCAGGACCGTAACAAGTATTGGCAGTCACAGGGCCAAGCACCTATCTACAAAACAAACGAGTCAGAAGGTTCATGGATTGTGTATGACCCAGAAACTCGACAAATTAAAAAGCGTTTTAAGACACACACCGCTGGCAAGAGTTATGCCAAAACACACGGCCTAGGTTTTGCCAGTAGTGAATATTACTTTGACAATGTTAAAGAAAAATCTGTAGCAGAAGCACAGACTGACTATCAAA
>CAINVS010000711.1 GCA_903854205.1 uncultured Bacteroidota bacterium
CCGTATTACAGGTATCTTTGTTTTAAAGTTGAGGGGGAGGTTGTTTTTGAAAATTCAAAATACCAAAGCACTATCAATTGTATTTCAATTGATTAGCGTAATTATTTTGTATTTTTTGATTTTACCCGTTTAATAGTGATTAAAAATATGAGAATGGGATGTAATTATCATTTATATAATTGATTGTCATTATTTTATAATTTTAATTTATATAATCGGCAATATTTTTACAGTTATAGTTTCATCTCAAATATTTTCCGCTCCAAATTGGGTACCCTCAACTAAGTACCTTCTACCAAGTACCTATATCGTGTCCAAAAACCAACTAAAAAAACTGCTCGATGAAAAGGCCGCGGAATACAACAGTTCCGATTTCATCAAAGATGATCCCATTTCTCTGCCCCATCGTTTTTCAAAACTGCAGGATATAGAAATAATCGGCTTTTGGACATCTATGCTGGCTTGGGGACGTAGAGCGCAGATTATTAAAAGCGGAGAAAAATTGTTGGAATTGATGAATAACAGTCCGCATGATTTTATTTTGAATCATAAAGAAATTGACCGAAAACCATTTCTTCTGTTCAAACACCGGACATTTCAACCCGATGACAGCATTTATTTTTTGGAATGGCTGCAATGGTATTACCAAAACAATAACAGCCTCGAAGATGCTTTTGCAAAACATCTAAAAAAAGGCGATGAACATGTTGGTCCTGCGCTGCAGGGTTTTCACAATCTGTTCTTTTCCCTGCCCGACGCACCGAACAGGACAAAAAAACATATTGCAAGTCCGGCAAGAAAGTCCAGTTGCAAAAGGCTAAACATGTAGATCCTTATAATTTGGATGGTATAATAATAATTTTCCTTTCCATCGCAAAGTTAAGTAAAAGCATTTCAGGAATAATGTTTTCTGTTTAATTTTGTAGCTTGACTAAATAATAATCAAAGGATGATGGAACTTACCAAATCAGAACTTAAAAACTTTTTGGAAGAAAAGGTGAAAGAGTTTAATACCAAATCATTTATTGAGGATGATCCAATTCAAATTCCTCATAACTACAAAAAGAAAGAAGATATTGAAATCTCAAGCTTCTTGGTATGTACGATTGCATGGGGCAACAGAAAGATGATCATAAAAAATGGATACCAAATGATGAGTCTTCTTGACGAATCACCATATGATTTTGTTATCAATCATACAGAAGCGGACTTAAAATTTCTCAATAAGTTTGTTCATAGGACATTTAATGGAGAGGACTTCATTTTCTTCATTCGTTCTTTAAAGAACATTTATGAGAACAAAGGTGGTATGGAAATTATTTTTAAGAGCACACAAACAATGGACTCATTGCAACCAGCCATTTCTGAATTTAACAATGCTTTTTTTGAGATCACTCATGAAGAAAGAACTGAAAAGCATGTGGCCAATCCCAAGAAAGGTTCTGTCGCAAAAAGGATAAATTTATTTCTCAGGTGGATGATTAGAAAGGATGGGGTAGTTGACTTCGGGTTATGGGATATATCTCCATCAAAATTGAGTTGTCCATTAGATATACATTCAGGTAATATTGCAAGAAAACTTGGACTAATTACGAGAAAAAACAATGACTTAAAAGCTTTAGAAGAAATTGATAAAAACTTAAGAGGGCTTGATCCAAAAGATCCTGTTAAATATGACTTTGCCCTTTTTGGTTTGGGAGTATATGACAAATTTTAAATAAATATTAAAGGCTGCCTAGATTTTTGGGCAGCCTTAATTATTTTATAAAATTTCTAAGGAAAGAAATTGAATCTTATAAGGTCATTTTTATCAGGCAATGTTATTTTGCCAAAAGTAACTTGACAAATTTTCCCATTGTTATTTTCTACCTGATATTTTTTATAGGTTAATTTGTTTTCTGCTGACAAAGATTCATTGTAGTGACCAAATGGGTCATTATTAATGTCCCATATCCAATGTTTTGCAAATCTATCACAGTAGAAAATCGTACAGATGTCATCTTTAACAAAGGTGATATAGATCCTAAATAGTTGTATTGTTTTATCACCTGCCAATCTTTCAATGACTTCAATATCTATTTTCTTGATGAGACTATGAACAAGTTTTTTTAATTCTGAAAACTCAATTCCATCCGTATAGTTTTCAATTGCAGATTTAGCTTTTTCAAAGGCCGTATTATTCGATAGGTTATTAAATTCAGCTTCTTTAGTCGAAAGTTGCCTTTCCAAAGCTTTTATTGCTGCTGTAATGTTTTTATAATCTTCCTTAATTCTTTCATCGGCTTCAAGATCTGGATCTGTCAATAAACTATACAATTTTCCCTTGCCTTTGATAGCCTTGTCTCTATCAATTCTGATCTTATCAATTTCAGTTTTCAAAAAATCATTGTTAATAGATTTCCTAGGGGCATTCAAAAGTAACTCCTTTAACTCTTTAGTGTAAAAAAGGAGCCGAATAATAAAATTCTCCAAGTTAACGATGGAAATACCAATATTCTTCGAACACGTATTTAATTCCCTTTTTGCTTTACACCTATATGTTTCAGCTTTACTCTTTAGTAGTATTTTTCCAACAATTTTTCCTCCACAATTATAGCAGTTTGTGATATCATTAAGCAAATAATTATATATGGTCTTTCTGCCAGCAGGAATTGAATGTTCAGTAAGTTTATTATTTACCTTTTCCCAGATTTCTTCATCAACAACCTGCACTTCAAGCTTACAAGCAAATTCCCCATTCCAATAGCGTTCTCCCTTGTTCATTGGGTTTTTTAATATGTCATGCACTACATTACCACGCCATTTTACTTTATTCTTTTCAGTTTCATATTTATAACCAGTATATTTAACTACCCTATTAATTACTCCACTAAATTGATTCATTTTAGTTGGGGTGTTGTTTTTATTTAGGATGTCAGCAATTTTATAGCAACCATAACCTTCCAAATAAAGTTGGTACATATGCCTAACTATATCTGCTTCATTTTCATTTAAACAATAATTATTATTCTCATCCCTGTTAAAGCCAAAAGCTATTAATCCATGAGTTTTACCTTGCTTTGCCTTCTCTTTCTTTGCAGCTGTAACTTTCACTGAAGTCATATCAGAATAGTACTCATGAAAAATTGACATAATATTTTTTTGAAGAGCAATCGAAATATCGCCTAAATCAACTTCTGATGAACCTTCAAAATATTTGCAATTTTTATCTTGGCAAATGCTTACAAAAACATTCCACACTCTATTATTTCTCTCTAACCTTGACTGATCAAAACAATATACAGATGTTATAATATCATTATCTATGTCTGCGAGCATTTCTTTAAGAGAAGGCCTTTGGTCAATTTCTTTTTTTCCAGAAACCCCTTGGTCTACATATATCTTAAATTCCTCTTCTTTATTTTTTGCAAATTCTATCCCATGGTTTTTTTGAATTTCAATAGAAACATCTACACCTTCATCCTTGTTTTTTGAGATTCTGCAATAAATTCCTATCATAATATTTTTTTATTTAAAAAGCTGTTTGAATATGGATATTCAAACAGCTCAAAATTTTTAACGAATTATTTATACTTAGATAGCATTTCTGGAACAACTAAATTCTCCAATTCATCAGAACTTATTCTTCGGTTACAAATTGTTTTAATTTTTTTTGAAGCCTTAGAATCTTTTTCTTGAAATAATTCCGTTTTGTTTTTTTCTAATTCTGAACATTTCATTAAAATTTAAAATGTTTTAGAATAATTGTAGTCTCATGGTACACAATCCGAATCCTGGCAAAATGTACACATAATGATGTAAGTAGAACAATTGTACAAACGCCATTGTTTTATATAACTAAAAAACAAAACAAGAAGTTTCAATAATTTAAGATTTTATTTATTTAATTTGTTCCTTCATATGGAATGGATACCCCCCAGAAAAAATTAATTAGCGAGTAAAACGCTGATTAACAATAAGATTAAAAACAGTTTATAGCAGTTTGATATGTAATAAGGAACGAAATACCCCCCAATATCCAACTGTTCTTGGTGTTATGACTGCTTTTTGCTTAGTTATCACATGACAATCACATAATAAGTGATTGATTTTCAATTGGTTTTTTCAAAAACAAGCCGATTTATCATATGACCGTCACATAAGATTTTTAAGAGAGTATCTTTATTATCAGCTGCCTTACACCATAAGGCCGTTCTAAAAATATATTAGAAGTATACTTGTTGCAAAAAATATTAATAAGATAGTTCCCAAACAACCCCCACTAGATTTATTCAAGGCCTGCTTTTTAGAAGTGATACTTGATTTAGAATTAGGAATAAATTCATTATGATAACATCTGTTTGCGTCTTCCTGAGAGCCATAGGTAGTTATATGATTTTCCATATGTTCTTTCTTGTGACATGTAGAACATAAGGTAGTCAGAGCTTTATCAGGATATTGCCAAGCCATACAACCTTGCACATAATACATATGATGGACATGAAAGGTTGACATATTTGGTTTATCCTTATATTTTGCATATTCAGTTAGATCTAAACTCATCTCTCTGACCTTATTCCCTTTTTTCGATATCCATTCTTTTTTAACAGTACTAACTTTAGACAAAAAATCATTGAATTTTTTTGCATTAGTTCCACACTTTTGGCAGGTGTAATTATCCCTTTTATAAATATTATCTCTTTTCTCAATCCACAGCGGATGCTTTAATTGCTGTTCATAATCCATAATAGTATAATTTTTCTTTTAAGTTCATCTTACTTTTCACAAAACTCCTCAATCACTCGTTCTAAGAGCTTTAGTTTTTCAAGGATTTTATCAACGTTTACTTCAGAATCAATTTCGGATGGAAATACCTCATTATAAATGGCTAAAGTTGAAGTTCCGCCAGCTCTGAATTTAGATGGTTTGGATAAACTTATGCCATATTTTTTCCCAATTTCAATAAGTCCTCCCAATGATTTATAAAGTAAGTCAACCGAAATATTATCATCACTTACCTTAACTACTACCTGAATCCCAGCTTCAAATCTATTCTCAATTTGAATATAAATGTCCCTAAAGTCATTATTCCCCATCCAGCAATACCAAAAACCTAAAAAGGCACCAGATGGATTATTCACTTGGCCCCAATCACAATCTTTTATATTTTTTTCGAGTTCTATGTAAAAACCCTCGCAAGCCAACCAGTTACTAATTAGATTACCAAATATTGAAAATGAGTTGGTTTGGTCGTCTATTTTAGTTAAATAAGATAGATAAGCATTAAAAGTATCATTGCTAACTGGGAATTGATTTAAAATTTCCAACACGTTTTTTCTTTGTACTACCTTATACCCTTTTTGTTCAATATTATCAAAATCATGTTTACTCTGATTTCCAGTCTTGAGGTAGATTAGTCGAATTTCAACAAACTTATCATCATAATGCTCCCTGACTAATTTTTTATATCGATCCAATTGGTTAGAATGTTCTTTTGATACTGTCTTATCTTCAATTCCTATAAATATGTCAGTTCCTATTTTAGCCCAAACATCTATACCTTTCCATTGCCTTCCAACCTTTACATCTGAAAAACTGTATAAATAAAATTCTCCTCCAATTAGGTATCTGACAAAATTTTGAGCAATTGTATTTAGGTTAGCATTGAATTTTTGGTAATTGTAATCAGACCATTGAATCAACCATGTAAAAAATGCATCCTGAGATAATTCACTTGTAGCATGAGAGAATATATTAGGTGGCGTTTTATCGTCTAAATCTGTCTTACAGTTGGGAAGCATTTTCAATATCCTTTTCTTAACAGATTCTGCAAGAGGATTTTCTTTCAGACAAAGTTTTTTCAGATTTTCAAGGTATTTTATTTCATCTGGTATAACTTGAATCAAATTATCTTCTAAATTTAATTCTTCTAAAGAACTTAAATTCCATATATCTTTTGAATTAACTTTTTCAACATAGTTATGCCTCAAATCAAGTTTTCTTAATTTATTCATCCCTTTTAACTCCGAAGGAAATGCCTCAAACCTATTTAGTGATAGATCTAATTCTTCAATATTAATCAAATTCTTAAAACTGTAAGGTAATTCACCTTGATCCATAGCACTTAGATCCAAAAATCTTAAACTTCTCAATGCACCAATAGAATCAGGAAGTATTTCCATTTGAGGACAATCTTCTAATGAGGTATCATACCATGAAAATGATAAAATAGTATTGGGGTATTCTTCAAGATTAATTAAAAGAAAATCTTTTATTTCTCTTGTGAAATTTGAACAATCCCTCTGGCTTTGAATAAAGAAATCACATATTTCTTCCAAAATTTCTAAACCAGCACCTATTGAGAGCTGATAAGCTAACTCAACGTTATCAAAGCTGTTGGTTCTAATCAATTCAATAATTTTAGCTTTATCTTCCATCGGGATTCGTTTTATTGTGTTACAATCAATATGTCCTGAATACATCTTAAAAATATCGCATAAAGCCTATCCATGCCTTAACACCGTCACATCAAATTCCTTACACAATCTCTTCTCCTGATAAATTTCAGCAATGTCATATTTGCCATTGGTTTTTTGCCAAATATCAAGACCATGACCTAGTGTCGGAAAATTCATAAGGAAGGTCGATTCCTATTTTGTAAAATTGTAACTCATTTCTCTCAATAAGTCCAGTTATGACCGTATGATTACTAGTGTAACAACTGTAATTACTTCTGCATTAAATTTGTCATAGCATCTGCAGTACACAATTCTCTATTTCCAACATAATCGTCAGACCTTATATTTTTTGCTGTTCTTTTTAAAATAACTCCGTTATTGAGAATTTCATACTTAATATGATCTATATTACTTTTTGTTAGTAAAATAGCTTCGCTTTTTGTTAAGTTATAAGTGTTAAAAATCTGATAATCAACAGCGTCATATTTATATCTATCTGTAAAACTTATAACGGTTCCATCCTTTAAGAGAATCTTTAGGTTTAACAACTTCGAACCTTCTACTTTATAGGCAGATAAACGGAGTATATAGCTTCCATCTTTCATTTTAGCAAATGTTACTTCTTTAGGATACTCTTCATTTATCATATCAAAAGATTCAGTACAATTCAACTGCATATCATTTATCCAGTCTAATCTAATTACAGAACTGCCCTTTACACAAGGTAAATTTTGAGCAAAACTTGAACTAAAGGTGAAAAACAATAAAAAAAGTGTAACAATGCTTTTCATAGTAATAACTTTTTAAAATATTGAAATTGTTAAATGATATAATAAAAATCAACCTCTCATCATCCTTTCATACTCCCTAAACATCCCTTCCAGAATCATCGGAAAGACCTTGGTGTTCATGATTTTCTTATAGAAATCCAGACGGTCGCCATAGTATTCGGTAACTTCATCTTTTAGAATTTTATTGAAAAAGTCCTTTTTGTCATCTTCTGAGTTGTCACCCCTCATCACCTGCTGCAGTTCCTCATTTTTGTTGATACGTTCAGCAACATTTTTCAAATCAAGACGGTCTTCTTCAGTAAGTTCAATGCCATAGACCTCATTTACCCTTTGTATGATATGCGAGAGCAGATCTAAAATCTCATCCGTTCCTTTACCGCCTGTACTGCCATAAATTGGCTCCACCTCGCCAACCCTATCTTCCAATACCAATCTCGATTCGCCCATCATTTTGATGCGAAGGGAACCCAAGTCAATGGAATCTGTGATATTCAGCTTTTCTGTTGGCTTTTTGGGCAGTTTCTTGTTCACATAAGTCAGGAAAAGATAGAGTTTTTCCCAATGTGTTTCTGTAAATTCGATTATCTGGGCGATATAGGAATATAGCCTGATAAAAGACTGAATTTTTGACTTAAACTCCAACTGTGCCTGCTCATCATCCAGATTTTTCCAGTTGGCCAATACCCGATTCAGCACAGGTTGCAGTTTTTCGTCAGTACTGCTCTGTTTCAGCAATTCTTTACAGAATTCATCCACATCTGCATCCGTAAAAAGATTATAGGATTCAATATCATATTGGATATCGTAAAGTTTATCGGGATCGGTGCTGCCAATCAGTTCTGTAGTAGTGTAATAAGGCTGAAAAGCATTGACAATATCCTCAGGATCATTCACAAAATCCAGAACAAAAGTATCCGTTTTGCCGCTTTTGGTGCGATTGAGTCTCGACAGCGTCTGTACACATTGTACACCGCTCATTCTCCTGTCCACGTACATCGAGTGCATCATTGGTTCATCAAAGCCAGTTTGGAACTTACTCGCCACAATCAGCATGCGGAATCTTGGATCTTTCAGACCACTCGGAATGTCAGTTCCCTCCATGCCATTTTCTTTGTTCAGCTGCGGTTCCGTATATTCAACTCCGTTCAGAGGTACAGTGCCGCTGAAAGCCACAACACAGGAGTAGGGAAGGCCCATTGTCTTCATCTGTTTTTTCATTTCCAGGAAAAAGAGTACTGCATGTTTTCTCGATCGTGTAACGACCATTCCCCTTGCCTTTCCATTTATTTTTTTGGCTGTGATTGTGCTGAAATGTTTGAGTATAATGGATATTTTCTGTCTGATGACCTCATCATGTGAATCCACATAGTCAATGAGCTGTTTCATTACCTTGCTTTCAGGCAATTCCTGGTCTTCTCCATCGGTTTGTACCAGTTTGAAATATCTTTTGTATGTAGTGTAATGTTCCAGCACATCCAGCGTGAAGCCCTCGTGAAGCGACTGTTGCATTGTGTAGGAATGAAAGGGTAAAAATTTCCCTTCCTCATTTTTTCTACCGAAAAGTTCCAGCGTTTTATTCTTGGGAGTGCCTGTAAATCCAAAAAATGAAACATTGGTCTGTTTGCCTCTTGCGGTAATTTCCCTTAGTACCAATTCCTCAAAATCTATGCTTTCTTCTTCATCCAATACCAAATCCGCATTCAGGGATTTTTTCAGATGCTTGGAGGTTTCATTAGAAAAACCGCTGTGGATTTCATCTATGATAACAGCAAAATTATTCCCCTGAAGTGCTTTGATACTCTCGGATATGACAGGAAATTTTTGAACAGTGGTGACAATTATATCCTTGCCTTTTTCCAAAAACTCCTTGAGCTGTTTGGAAGTCAAATCAACTGGATTTACCACACCATCGGTCTGTTCCAATTCTTTTAAAGTGTATTGCAGCTGATTGTCCAAAACCTTGCGGTCTGTCACCACCAGAATGGTATCAAAGAGCCTGTTGCTGTCTGTTTTGGAACGGTAGAGCGAAGCCAGTGAATGCGCCAACCATCCAATGCTGTAGGACTTGCCTGCACCCGTTGTATGCTGTACCAGATAATTATGCCCTGCTCCTTCTATCAGTACAGTTTTCTGCAGGGAACGGATAACATCAAGCTGATGATACCTTGGAAAGATCAGCATTTCATCCTTTTCCTCGACCACTTTCTGCAGCTTTTCCGACCATTCCTTTTTCTTTTCAATAGAAATTAACACATAGTTTTCTATGATGTCGAGCAGAGAATCGGGTGCCAGGATTTCATTCCAAAGATATTCCGTCCTGTAATCATCATAAACAACTGGATTTTCTATTCCCTTATTATATGGCAAAAAACGGGTGTTCTGGCCAGTCAATCTTGTTGTCATTGAAACTTTATCATTGTCCACGCAAAAGTGCGCCAGGCAGCGTTTAAACTGCAGCAGCGCCTCTCCTTTGGGATCTCTGTCCTGTCTGTATTGCTTTTGTGAATCGAGCACAGTTTGTCCAGTGAGCTGATTTTTCAGTTCCATGGTTATGACAGGAATTCCATTCAGGAAAAGTACCATGTCGATGGAGTTGTTGTTGCGTTCCGAATAATGCAGCTGCCTTACTACCGTAAAACTGTTCAGAGCATAGAGTGCCTGATGTTCTGAATTTAATCCGCTTTTTGGTTGAAAATAGGCCAGTTCAAAACTGCTGCCTCTGGTCTGAATGCCTTCCCGAAGTACATCAATAATTCCTCTTTTGGCAATCTGATTGTTCAGTGTTCTGAAAATCTGTTCATCGGTACTGTCGGCAAACTGTTTTTGCAGTTTTTCATATTCCTTGGGCTGTGTGGCTTTTAAAAAGCTGATCAGGGCTTCGGGCAGCAGACAATGGGTTTTGTCATACTCGGCATAAAGTCGGCTTTTATAGCCATGCCGATGCAGGGACTGTTCTATATGTTTCTCGAAACGGGATTCGTTGGGATTATTCATGGTCTCAGGGGCTTTTTACTTTTAAGCCTCTTTGACAAATCAACAACTGGGAAACCCGAAATTTATGGCACCTCCACTTGTTACTGTATTATGAGGCGATATATTATTAAATTCTAATAGATCTCCTCTCTACTTTATCTTGTATCCTTGTAAAATGAAGTGACAATTTTAGTAGGAATAGATAGTTGCCATAATCACTTAATGAAAAGATCCTATTATTGTTTAAGTCTTGGATCAGTATCTCTTCCATCGGTAAAAGCGTGTACAAATACGTTGGTAAAATCGAGCGACTTGCAAAGAGATAATAATGCTTTGAGATGATTAGTATGCGAATGAACCCCGCCATCGCTGACC
>CAINVS010000712.1 GCA_903854205.1 uncultured Bacteroidota bacterium
AGATACTGTATGAATGGCGTTTCAATGAAATTTGTGGAGTCTAAATAGCTTAAACTTTAAATAAACAAAAAAGGTAAACCTCAGCGGTTTACCTTTTTTTGTTTATTTACTTTAGGTGATCCCAAAGCTCCCAATTTTTAATGTTTTCCAAACGCTTATTAAGTTTGTTTTTTGGTTTTGCAGTAGGTTTTGGTTTTGCAGCAGGTTCAGGCTTTCTTTGAACAAGCGTGGGCCTTTCGTAAGCAGGCGGCGGATCCTTTTTAGGCGGATCAATTTTAGTGACAGTTACAATCTTTTCTTTTTTAGGCTCTTCAAAAACCAGTATTTCCGGTTCTTTTTCTTTTTGAGGTTGAGGAGCCGGTTTGTCTAGCGGTAAAGTTGATGTTTTTGGCTCCAGCTTTGGTTTAGGCTGTTCAATAGTCGCAAGAACAGGTTCAAGTTTTGGTTCAGGTTTCGTCTCTGGTTTCGTCTCTGGTTTCGTCTCTTTCAAGCCTCTGTCAAATTTTAAGAACCAATCATACAATTCTTTTTTAGAGAAAACCACCACCAGTTCAGAGTGTCCCCAATCTTTATACACTGTAAACTCTACGCGTTTGTTGCCTGCATCGCGTATTGCATTCACCATTTTTTCAGATTCTGTAATAGGAACCGGAATATCTTTTGCACCGTGAAATACCCAATGCGGCATATTTTTCAGATTATTGGCATCTTTTATATTGCCTCCGCCGCAGACGGGAGCCACTGCTGCAAATCTGTTGGGATAGGCACCGGCAAACATCCATGCGCCATAGCCGCCCATGCTCATTCCCGTAATGTACACTCTGTTTTTATCTACATGATAGTTGTTTTCAGTAAAATCCAAAATCTGAATGAGTTTGGAATTATCCCATCCATTCTGACATTGCGGAGCAACCACAATAAAATCAATTTTTAAACCCCTTAGAATTTCATAAATCACACCATAGCTTTTTACCTTTTCCACATCGGTGCCAGAGATGGAACGACCGTGCAAAAACATCAGCAGTGGATATTTTTTATTCGGATTTTCCTTGTAACCTGCAGGATAATGTACCAAATAATGGTAGGGCAAATTGGGGTTTTTTACCGTTTCAACAGTTTGCGCAAAGGCTGTTTTTGAAATAACCGCAATGAGCAGCAGTAATAAGATCTTGTATTTCATAGCTTATTTTTTTTGCACTCAAAACGCAAATCTATCATTTTATTGTTTAAAAACAAGACATTTGTAGCGTCTTAACCTTTTGGAAAGGAATTGATATTCTGTTTTTATTCTGATATTCTGACATTTAGAGCATAAAATGCGAAAATGCCTTTCATTATTTGATACTTTAAGAGAGTTCTGTTAATTTTGCAGTTCAAATTCAATAAAATCTATGCCGCTGCATATACATTGTAATAATGAAGAAATGCGATTGGCGTTTTGGTTGATCAGCGAACCGGAATCTTTTTTTCTGGAGAGAACGGGTTTTGTGGATCCCGAAAACCTAAAACTCTATAAACATCCTCAAGTGAGATTGCAGTGGTTGGCAAGTCGGCTTTTGCTTTTTCAGCTGTTGGGGGAGGATTTGTATAAAACATTAAAAAAAGATGACAAAGGCAAACCTTTTTCAGTAGGAAATTCAATAGAAATAAGTATCAGTCATTCCGGCAATTTGGTAGCTGTAGCTGTTTCACTTAAAAATATTGGCATTGATATTCAAGAATTTACACCAAAATTAGTCAAAATAGCTGCAAAGTTTGTAAAAGCCCCATTACTTTCTTTAATTGAGAAAAACGAGTTTTTTTCTGAAGCAGTACATGTTCATTGGGGTGTAAAAGAAGCATTATTTAAAGCCTACGGTTCCGGAAATTTAGACTACAAAGAAAATTTGTTTTTGGAATGGAATTCACATTATAATATAGAAGGTGAAGCATTTATTGCTTATGTGAATAAATCTGTTGCCGAGACTTATGCTTACAGGGCAACTTATGAAAAGGTATTTGAAAATTTTCTGCTCTGCACTGTAACCAAAACATCTGTTTGATCTTTTTAATTTGACAATTCTGCTATCTGACATTTTTAAAATACAATGTACAATGAAACAAAATTTTGCTTTGGTATCAATTCTTATCTTTCTTATATTTACTGCGTTCAGTTCCTGTGATAGTAAAGGCAGATTACCCCGTGATAATAAGGGTCGGGAAGATTTTAATGTTTTTATCGATAAATTTTATTCCGACATTAATTTTCAATTGGATAGGATCGATTTTCCAATTACCGGAAAAAAAATGGAAGACGGCCGCTTTGAAATTATAGAGAAGAATAGCTGGCAAATTTTAAAGCCCTTGGATCCGAACGATAAGAATATAAAAGTTTATAACCTAAATATCTCCGACGACCTCATTGAACAACAGGTTGTCGTAAATCAGGCTTTTTCAATAGAAATGCAATTTTCTTTGAATCAAGTTTCTAAAGAATGGTATCTCAGTTCGTATACAGGAATTAACGGAATAGCCGCTAATGCTAATATTGATCCTTTATTAACGGACAGTACAAGAAGGGTTAGGATTATTCATCCCGACTCATTAAAAAATGAAAACTAATATTTCTTGTTTCAAAAGGAGTCAAAATTTCTTATTTTTTCTATTTTTGCCACGACAAATAAACTATTCAACCTGCAAAAAATCTTTTCTATGTCTTTGCTTGATAAAATTGTAGGCTTGCTGGGCGACGGGCAGGCGAAAAATCTTCTTGATTTTCAATCTGATACCTTCAAAAAGGAAAGTTTGTATCGCCCTCATCCCGAGTTTATTGACACAGTTTGGAAAGATTCTAATCGCAATATTCAAACTCTGCGAAGTCTGTCTACTCTTTATGGACATGGTCGTCTTGGCGGAACAGGTTATGTTTCTATATTGCCGGTTGATCAGGGAATTGAACATACAGCCGGTGCTTCATTTGCGCCAAATCCTATCTATTTTGATCCTGAAAACATTGTAAAATTGGCCTATGAGTCAGGATGCAGCGGAGTTGCCTCTACCTATGGTGTTTTGGCTTCTGTTTCCCGTAAATATGCGCACAAGATTCCGATGATTGTGAAAATCAATCACAATGAATTGATGACTTACCCAACTAAATACGATCAGATCATGTTCGGCACAATCAAAAGTGCATGGGATATGGGTGCTGTCGCTGTTGGAGCAACTATATATTTTGGATCTGAGGAATCGAGCCGTCAGATTGTTGAAGTTGCTGAGGCTTTTGAATATGCACATGAATTGGGCATGGCCACTATTCTTTGGTGTTATACCCGCAACAATGCATTCAGTAAAGACGGTAAAGATTACAATGTCGCTGCCGACCTTACTGCTCAGGCCAATCACTTGGGTGTGACCATTCAGGCTGATATTATCAAACAAAAATTACCTGAAATTAACGGCGGTTTTACAGCATTGAATTTTGGAAAAACACATAAAAAAATGTACGGAGAACTCTGTACTGATCACCCGATTGATCTTTGCCGTTATCAGGTTGCCAATTGTTATATGGGTCGCGTAGGACTTCTGAACTCAGGCGGCGCCTCAGGCGGTAATGACCTTGCAGATGCTGTTTCTACAGCGGTAATCAACAAACGCGCCGGTGGCGTGGGACTTATCCTTGGACGTAAAGCTTTCCAAAAACCAATAAATGAAGGAATTGGCATTATCGAGGCAGTTCAGGATGTTTATCTGTGTAAAGAAATTGATCTAGCATAAGAAAATAAAAAAATGAAAAACCCTGTACTGTTATACTTTACAGGGTTTTTTTTGGGGGGATATGTATTTCATCCTATTTTGATTTTTGTTTAATCTTTAATTAAAAAGATTAAACAATATTATTTTTTATATTGTTTTAGTGCTAATTTTGTTTTTAGTTGTAATGTTACATCAATAAATCTGTCTATGAAAAGTAATCTATTTGCCTTGTTTTTTATCCTTTTATCTGTTTTTAGCCTATCAGCTCAAAGTGGTATTGTAAAAGGAAAAGTTCTGGATGCCAATACAAATGAAGGAATTATTTCTGCCAATATCGTCATCACAGGTACAAGCAGAGGCACCGTAACTGATATTGAGGGTAATTTTGAATTAACAGGCCTTGAACCGGGTTTTTATAGTATTACGGTAAGTTATTTGGGTTATAGATCCCAAACTAAAACAGAGGTTCAGGTGACTAACTCAAGACCTGCTTTTATAGATTTTTCAATTGAAGAAGATGATGAAATAACGGAAGAAGTTGTGGTAATTGCTTCTCCTTTTAAAAAGCCGGAAGAGAGTCCGGTTTCGCTTCAGACTATCGGAACTGCCGAAATTCAGCGAAATCCTGGTGGTAATCGCGATATATCAAAAGTGATTCGTGTTTTACCTGGGGTTACAACTACCAATTCATTCAGAAACGACCTCATTATTCGTGGTGGTGCGCCCAATGAAAACCGTTTTTACCTAGATGATGTTGAAGTGCCAAATATCAACCATTACGCAACACAAGGTGCTTCGGGCGGGCCTCAGGGTTTATTGAATGTTGATCTGATTTCAGAGGTGGATTTTTACTCAGGCGCTTTTCCTTCCAATCGTGGAAACTCATTGAGTTCCGTATTTAATTTCCGTCAGAAAAATGCTCGTGAAGACCGCATTGGACTTACTGCGAGTTTAGGTGCAACTGATGTTTCACTGGCTTTGGAGGGCCCTTTGAGCAAAAATAAAAAGACAACTTTTCTCTTTTCTGCTCGTCAGTCCTACCTTCAATTTTTATTTAGTTTAATTGGTCTTCCATTTTTACCTACTTACAATGATTTTCAGTTTAAAGTAAAGACATCACTGAAAAATAATGACGAATTTTATGTTACAGGCTTGGGTGCTCTTGACCGATTTAAATTAAATCTTGGAGCCGATTCTACTGCTAGTCAGCGTTACATTTTGAATAATATTCCAATCAACAACCAATGGAATTATACGTTGGGCGCTGTTTACAAAAAGTTCATGAAGACTGGGTATTTTACTTTTGTACTGAGCCGTAATATGCTCAATAATGACATATACAAACATATTGACAATGACGAAAGCAAGCCTAAAAGTATTGATTATAACTCTCAAGAAAGTGAAAATAAATTCAGAGCAGAGCATACTGTAAGATTTGACAAAGGCTTCAAATTGAACTATGGTGTAGGTTATGAATATGTACGTTTTTACAGCAACAGTGATTTGTTTGCTATAATAAATGGAGTGGCTTCAAGGATAAATTATGAAAGTAAACTGAATTTCAGCAAGTACTTTGCTTTTGGTCAGTTGTCTAAAAAATTCCTTTCCGAAAAATTTATTCTTTCTTTGGGAGTCCGTGCCGATGGTAACGACTACAATAAAGAGATGATGAATCCTTTCAATCAGATCTCACCTCGTTTCTCTATATCTTATGCCATTACTGATAAATTATCAATCAATGCCAATACTGGTATTTATTATCAGTTGCCGGCCTATACTGCCCTTGGGTATAAATCAAATAACGAATTTGCCAATCGCGACAAGTTAAAATTTATCAGATCCTACCATGCAGTGGGTGGTTTTGCCTATAATGTTGCTTCCGCTACAAAAATTAGCGTTGAGGGTTATTATAAAGTGTATCAGCAATATCCATTCTTGTTGAATGAAGGCATTGCACTAGCGAATTTTGGCGGCGATTTTGGTGTGGTTGGTAACGCCCCTGTAGATGCCAGAGGAGAGGGTCGTTCATATGGCGTAGAGTTTCTGGTTCAACAAAAATTATACAAAGGATTTTTTGGAATTTTGGCCTATACCTTCGGTTTTTCTGAATTTAAAGACATTAACAATAATTATGTTTATTCGGCTTGGGATAGCCGTCACATTTTAAATGCAGCTTTCGGTAAAAATTTCGACATCATGAATAAATCTATTCTCGATGCCAGAAATGCTAAAAGAGTCGAAAAAGGAAAAGACCCAATCAAAAGAAAAATTCCCAATCAAACATTACAATTGGGACTTAATTTTAGAATGCAGACAGGCTTGCCATATACACCTTTCGACACAGTTGCATCTGCTTTGACAGTAAACTGGGATCGTTTTGGTCAGGCACTAAGAGATTACAGCTTATTGAATACTGAAAGAACTAACCTGTTTTACGGCGTAGATTTTCGCATCGATTACAAATGGTTTTACCAAAAATGGAGTTTGAATCTTTATTTCGATTTGCAGAATTTCCCTTCTCAGGCTGCGCAAGTACCACAATATACTTTGGATGAGGATGAAAACAACAACAATCAGCCTCAAATTGTTAATCAAGGTCAACCAAATCAATCTTATCTTTTGCAGAGAGTGAATAATACATTATCAGTTTCTGTGCCTTCTATTGGTATTATTGTGCAATTCTAAATTGAATTCATCAATAAAATTAAGTACTGAATGAGGGAATTGCTTTTGCAAATTTTGGTGGAGATTTTGGAGTTGTAAGAAATATACCTGCCGTTTTCGAAGCTTACAAAAACAGTTTAGTTTTCGCAAGGAAAGTTGTTCTACTGAGATGAATTGTTAAAGAAAAAGCCGCTGCAATTAGTTGTAGCGGCTTTTTAGCTTATTCTTTTTGTTCAATTTCTTTTATTTCTGCCCTTGGAGGCTCATATTGTTTTGTAGTGGTTGTTTTGTCATTTCTTTTGGATAAATAGTATAATATAGGTTATTGGTTTTCGCGCCTTACTTCATATAGGAGCGTAATAAGAACTATCATCCTAAAAGAATTAACAATAAAAGTGTTGTACTCTTAAAATTGAGTATAAATTATGTAATCTTCTAATATGTTTTTTTGATATAAAAAAACCAAATATATCAAATGGTATTGATAGATTTGGTTCTTAAAAATTTGTGCCGTTTTATAGTTTATTTGACTATTTTAATTTTTTATTGAACCACAAAAGGTAGGCTTTTGCTTTGCCCGTCAATTTGATAAATTAATTGATAAAATGCTGAAGGTAAATCTTGAATGTCAATTTCTATTTCATTGCCAATTGACTCAATATTTAATTGCTGATTCAGAATACGTCCTTGCATGTCGACAATGCGCAAAGAATTTATTTGACTATTATTAGGAATATTTAATTTTAATAAACCATTCTTAGTGACAGGATTAGGATATAAAGTAGCTGTAGTATTTGTATTACAGGGCAAAATAGCATAGATGACATCGCTAAATTCTGATTCGCCATAAATGTCTACCATACGCAATCGATAGTATGTTTCTGTCGCTGGATTGCGATGATCAAACTGATAGGATTTAGGCTCACTGCTATTTTCTTGGGCATTTACACGAGCAATTGATTGCCATGAAATGCCATCCTTGCTTTGTTCAACTACATAATAGGCATGTTCAAACTCAGTGGCACTTTCCCAATAAAGTAGATTGCTTTTACATTCAGAACTCACTGTAAATCTTGCTAATTCTACTGCCAGTAAAAAGTCATCGTCTAAAATGGTGTAGGTAGTTTGGTTATTTATAGTACCACTACAATTGGGATCATTGATGACCAGCGGAGCTTGTGGATTTTCTAAGCGGAATACGACTGTTTCATCCCCTTCGTCATTTGCATCATCTATAATAGAAAAGATACTACTGATATCAATAGAATTTGTACCATCATAATCACCTGCGGGAATCGTAAAAACTAAAGAATGACTAAAATCTATATCTAAATTAGCTGTACCACCTACAATCTCTATATTTAGAGCCAAACCACCTGCGGGAATACGGCCATTGACTAGAAGGCGTGGAATATTGCCACCTGTAGATTCCAAGCTACTGTAAGTTGTTTGTTCAAACTCTACAATTGGCGCAAGACCAATAACTTGTACATTATCAATGAAGTTTCCAACGGTCAAATTACCACCTGCTGTACTAATTGGCTGAAAACGAAAACGAATTGTTCTGTTGCCGAAGGTATTGGTAAAATTGCCACTGTACTCCACCCAAGCATTTCTGCCTGTTCCAAAACGCAGCACTTCTAATTCGGCACCTGGAGGGCCTATAAGCAGGCGGGCACTGTCGCGACCATTACGGCCACGATGAAAAAATGACCAGTTGAGAACCTCGCCATTAAACATACAGGCATCGAAGTAAAGGTCGGCAGGTTCATTGGCATTCAATTCAATATGTTGTTGGCCGCTTGCTGCAATAACGCCGTTGAAAGGGGCTCTCCAAATTTCTATCATACCTGATGTAGAGGTAGTTACCCAACCTGGTACAGCTGTATGATGCACAAAGCCAAAGCTGTTGGCATTGGCTAAAAGAGGTTGCTCAAAATCGGAGTTAATAACGATACGAGCTTGGGCCTGTATGTTGTTTTTTAAGAAAAACAATGGCATAAATAGCAATACAATAGAAGTTAGTTGCTGTAAGATAGTTTTCATTGTAAATCTACTTATTTGTTTGGGATAAAAAAGTGTACGGATTTTATATTAAACCATTATCTAAAAATATGCCAACACGTTATTTGTATACGAAGAGTGTGTCTTTCTGTTAACTTATTATTTTGTGAATAAGTATAAGTTCATTA
>CAINVS010000713.1 GCA_903854205.1 uncultured Bacteroidota bacterium
ATCTCCTGCTATTAATCCGGTAAAAAGTCCAATCTGTCCGCTAGTCAGACAATTTGTAGAACTGATATCTCTGATCGCCTGTTCTTTGCCCTGCTGCATTCCGGCCACAGCCGCATGAATCTGACTGAAGTTATTGTCGTTAATAGGTTCGGTACATTGCGCCTGTAAAAACCCTATGCATACGAATACCATTAACAAAGTAGATAAGAATTTCATTATGACTATTTTTTATGTTATAGATTTTTTAACGATCAAAAGGCATTTTCAGTAATTGTCCTTTCCTGCCAAACCAAAATTACAAATTTTTACGTTCTATCTAATGAAGTTTAAAAGATTTTTGAAACCAGAGTTTGAAAACCTGTGTAATTTAGTCTTTACTCTTTGAACTAATTCTTAAATTTAGGGATTATTTTTGATTTTGAACTACAAACATGCAACAACAAATACTTTTAAGAATAACTTCTGCCCTGATTATTCTGATACTCTTGTGTCAATTTTCTGCCTGCAGAAAAGACCGTATCAACAACACAGCTGGTATTGAACTCCGTTTTGAAAAAGATACCCTCCGTTTCGATACTGTTTTCACCAACATGGGCACTGCTACCAGAAAATTTAAGGTATACAATCCTTATAATCAAACAGTAAAAGTAAGCAACATCCGTTTGGGCGGAGGAAGCGGCTCCGATTTTCGTATCAATGTGGATGGACAGGCGACAACAAGTGTTGATGACGTTGAAATTCCGGCTAAGGACAGTATCTATATTTTTGCCAATGTGCGTATCGATCCAAATTTTGGAGATGCTCTTAGGGTCGATTCCGTTGTTTTTGAAACCAATGGAACTACGCAAAGGGTAATTTTGGAAGCTTATGGATGGAATGCTATTTATATAGGTCTTCGCGGATACCTGACCCGTTTTACAAATGAAAACCTGACCCTGAGAACTGATATTCCATATGTTTTATTCGGTTATGTTGCTTTCGACAGCAACTCTGTCTTAACAATTCCCGGAGGCGCACAAATTTTCATGTTTGGAGGCCCTTCTTCCCGTCCTGGTGACCGTGCCACGCTATATATAGGTGACAATTCCACCTTATTGGTCAATGTCGGTGGAGATTTGAATAATCCGGTGGAATTCAAAACACATCGTCTGGAAGAAGATTATCAGGAACTGCCTTTTCAGCACGGCGGCATCTATCTCAGCAGGAATTCGATAAATAATCAGATTCACGGCTGTATCATCCGCAATGCAGTGGATGGAATTATCGTCGATTCCTTGGCGAATAACCATCCTTTTCCTAAGCTTGAACTTAAAAATTCCAAGATTTTCAACACCGACCGCTCCTCTATACTGTCCCGTCAGGGCAGTATTATTGCAGAAAACAGTATCCTGTCAAATTCCAATCAGTTTGGATTGATTGCCATCCGTGGCGGTATTTACGATTTCAAACATTGTACAATGGTCAATTACGGCACCAATCCTTTTGTCGGACATAGCGAACCTACGATCAGTCTGCGCGATTTTGAGGTAATTTACGATGCAGATGGCAATGAAATTGGGGTTAATCTCTTTGATGTGATTGCCGATTTTAAAAATTGTGTCATCGACGGCAGTAAAAATGAAGAGGTTGAATTTTCCAAATATTTTAACTCAACGGCTACCTGGGATTATGGTTTTGAAAACTGTCTCATGAAATTGGACACTTTCAGCAGCGGCTTGACCAATTGTCTGATCAACAAAGACCCTAGGTTTGAGGATGTTGAAACCTATTCCTATGCTCCCGATACAATTATTTCCCCTTTGGTAAACGGGGGAATAAATATTGGTATTATTCGTGATATTATGGGAAAAATGCGCGATGCAAATCCTGATATTGGCGCTTTTGAGTTTTAAGGGTAATTAGTAGTGGGTACTTGGTACAAAACACAGCTTAGTGGCGATTTTCCTCTTTTATAGTTCGCTTCGCGGTACCTCCGGTTCAACTTTTATATTTCGTAACACGGACCTCCGGTTCCTCTTTTATGATCAGACTTTGTTGGGCGATAGGACTTATGCCTCTATTGTCAGCAATGCGCTTTTGGGTGTAACTGAAGTAATCTTGGCAGAATAAAGGGGAGTTCTTTAAATTGCTATTTTGTCGGTCTGAATTATCTGTGCCGCATAGTGGAATCTGTTTCGATTTTTACAATAACTAAGTCAAATAAATTTGTGAACATCTGTTAAATTTGTGCCCGTTTAGGGATCTGTATTCCATTTTTATCCTATCAGTTGGGCTTCAATTTTAAAATGCTCATCCCGAAATAATCGGGACTACGCTTTTAAAATCTTGTCCGCCTAAAAATATCTAATTTACAATTTAAAGAACTCCCCTAAAATACAATTTTATTAATAATAGCTTTTCTTTAAAATCAGAGCTAATACCATGATGCTCCATAAATTAATTTTCCTCCTCTCCATACTGCTTTGCAGCTGCAGTTTAATTACAGCCTGCGTCCCGGCCAACAGGCTTGCAGGCATGACTGCCCCACCCGATTCTTTCAGTCGCTTAAAAGTCACTTATGATGAAAAAATCTATGATCTGAGCGGTGAGCCTATTAAATTTCTCATCCGAAACCCTGATGACAATTCCGGAATTGTGTATTTTAATATGCACGACAATGAAAATACCTCAGTCAGCGCGGTAGACAGTATGCTCACCCGATATACAGGAAAATTTATAGAATTGCAGTTCAAAGGCAATCGCTGGATTGGCGGCTGGATGAACGATAAAAAACATTTCTGGTTCGATCCCAACCGTATTTATTCCGATTTTGGCATCTTTAAAACACTGCAGAGTTATAACTCTTTTACACCCGAGAACAAAAAACAGGTCAGGATTTTTTCGGAATACATTCTAGACAGCCTCTTATCAGATGCTAACATGATTGTAGCTGTACATAATAATATGAAAGGCTATTCCATTGAAAAATATATGCCCGATTCCATCTTTGAAGAAAGTGCAGCAAAAATTCACTATGACAGAAAAAACAGTCCGCATGACTTTTTCTTCGTGAACGACCCTACACATTTTGAATACTTCAAAAACTTGGGCTATAACGCAATTCTTCAAAGCCAAAAGCCAGAAGATGACGGATCTCTCTCCGTTTACTGTGCATTAAAAGGCATTCCTTATATCAATGTAGAGGCAAAGGAAGGACATTTAGAAATACAGCAGAAGATGTTGGAGGATTTGCAGGAAATATTGAAGAATTATAGGAAAAGGGATTAGTTTCTGAGTGCTTTGAGCATACAACCGGCCATTCTTTTTAGTTCATCAGAGCGGCTGAGAGCTCTTACATACATTTTATTTTCCATTGTATTCAAAACTCTGAAAGATTTCATTTTTTTGGTTGCCAGCCATTGAAGTGTGACAGCATCAAGCTCCAATAAATTATAATATCCAGACTTCCCGCTTACATTAAGTTTCTCTCCCTCTGTTTTAAATTCTAAAAACTTTTTTTCGTCATCTTCTGCAACAAAAATAATTTTGGTAGAGCGATAATCAATGCCACAGCAATAACTGATAGCAGTAAGATTAGGTATTTTCGCTTCTTTTTATCCGCTTCTGCCTTCCTGAATAATTTGCTGTCTTTTAAAAACTTCAGTTCTTCCCCATTGAGGTTCAGCTTAGATTCAAGCAGTTGAATTCCTGCCAACTGTCCAACTGTCAGAAAATCCGCAGCTCCGCTCTGTTTACCTGCACTCAGCTTATTCCTGATTAACATTTCCCACTCTAACTGCGCTTATCTGCTATCCTGCGTGCGAGGGTATCGTGCGCAAGCTCGTATTTATCGCCATTTACGGCAATAATACGGGC
>CAINVS010000714.1 GCA_903854205.1 uncultured Bacteroidota bacterium
TGAAAATTTTGAACATCGTTTGCTATCTGAATTGTATTAATAAAGCCATTTTCTTTTATCACGGTTCTTATAACAGTATTAATACATTCATGTTCGTTATTGCCAATTTTTAATGATAATTTTATATTTTGGAAAATATCAGATTCAAAGAAGTTAATGTATCTAAGCCCCACTCTTATCACCTTTGTTATTACTCCTAATTTGAAAAGTTTATTATAAAAGTTATAAATTTGTAATGAGTAATCTTCCCATCCTTTATATGGCATTGAAGAACCTATTACAATAACGTCAGGCCCAACCTGAACGGATAATTTTTCATTAGAGATTTTGTAATGAGGTTTAAATTTAAAGTTAGGGTCAGTATCCAGTAACTGGTCAGGAATTTGAAGGATTGGCAACTTTTCAACAGCAGAAAACTCTTCTTGAAAGGCATTATATATTATCCCAAATACTGCATTAGGATAAAGTTTTGTGACGAATCTAATCTCAACTACTGCATCTATAATTGGGCAATCATCAATCTTTTGTGGAATCATGTCTTTATTTTTGCCATAAAGTTAATCGCTTGTTGTGATATATCAAAATTAAAGTTAACCTAACATCTTTTATCAGCTAAGTAGTAGCAAATCAATCTCCAATTCCTCAAATTTTCAAATTACACATCTCTTTCCCGTCACCACCTCCGATATCATCGACTGGCGTAATTCCTTCAATAAGCCAATCCGCTCCTGTTCCAGGCTGATGAGGCTGTCTATCTCATTTGTCTGATGGTCGAGGTAGGCAACGATTTGTTGTTGTTCCACAATAGGTGGCACCCATAAGAATGGCTCTCTTAGGATAGTTTGTGTAATACTATATACTTTAACCCCCTTAACCTTTGTCCTTATCTGATTTCTAAAAGCATTTGAATCAAATTCATAAGCAAAATATCTTGAATTCACATTGACAATTGGTCTCGCAATGACAGTGTGGTATCCAGCAAAAATAGGATTCACACTTTTTAAGTATGTAAAATTGCCAGAGCCTTCAATATCTTCAGATGTATCGGCAAAGACAAAATCGCCTTGATTTATCAAAGAGCCAGGATTTGTTATCAGATAATCCTCTTCAACATATTTTAATGGATGGACATTCGTATCTACTTCAAAACCATATTTTGAATGAATTTCACCATAATTAACGCAGTAAATTCCACTTTCTCTAAGGTTTTCTTTCGTTATAGTCAGACCTTTACATAGCGAAAATATGTATTTCAACTGCTTCACCGCCCAATGCCTCGGCACTTCCCCAATCCATTCCACTCCAGAATCCTTCATTTCTACATTTGGATCAAGCCCTTTGGTGACAGCTCTGTTGATAAGGGCTGTCCGTTTTTCCTTCAGCAGTTTTATCTGCTCCTCTTTTATTTGGATGAGGCTGTCTATTTTTTGCGTTTTACGGTCAAGGTAGGAGACTATTTGCTGTTGTTCGGAGATGGGTGGAATTGGATAACCAAATTCTTCAAAAACATTTTGATATAAGTGTAAGATAGTAGAACCAGATTTATGGTAATTAATAAAAGAGCTAAAGATTTCAGAAGTTAATACCCAATACATAAATGAATTTAAATAATCTCCTTTAAAAGGTCTTGTCACAAATATCCCACTGTTTAATGTCGTAATTTTGGGTAATTCATCAATTAATGCAATTTTTCCTATTGTACCATCTTTGGTAATGAGTAAATCATTTAATTGAAGTTGAATGAAAGGGTCTTCATCAAATCGTTCTTGTTCGATTTGATAACAATTTTTCCAATCAATTCTCCCGTTTTTAAAATCAGTTCCTGTTAATAAAAAAGAATCACTTTCTTCTTTAAACTCATCAGATCTCAGTCCTTTCCACCCAATTCTGCCTTTAACATAAGTGGTATGTTTTATTCGTTTTATTTCCCAATGGCTCGGAATCACCCCAATCCATTCCACACCCGAATCTTTATAACTGTTATATTTTTTCATTTTTCTGCTTTCAGCGATTCAATAATTTGTTCCCATCTTTCTTTGAGTAAGGCCTTATCCAATTGTTGCGACAGTGTTGAAACATTTTGTTGGTCGAAATATTGAAAGATATTTATGTCGCTTTTTAAGTCCAATTGGAGCTATCAAA
>CAINVS010000715.1 GCA_903854205.1 uncultured Bacteroidota bacterium
CTCCACAGACAGTTTTTTGGGCATAGACATTTGACGGTTTAACAATCGGACAAATGTGTGAATCTTAAACCTTTTAATGCCAATTGTGTAACGACTTAGATTATATTAGTGCTAATTTTTTTTAATTACAATTTAGCATGACTCTTATCATTATTTTTCTAAAAATTCTAATCTACCTTCGTTTAAACTAATATCAAAATGCCCCAAACACATATTCACGTACTCGTTAGCCATCTTCCGATTTTCGGTTCAATATAGGTGGACTCGTCCATGATTACGAACTTTGGACAAACCATCCGACAATCTTCACTCACAAGTTTCGACTAACTTCAATAGTTGTTATCAAACCCATAGTTGGAAAGGGTCAATCTCATTTAATCACGAACTGCTATTGAACAAAATTAACTTTGCCTCTTGCCATCAAACACCGTAGTCCTCAGTAACTCAAAAACTCGTTAAACTTTTTATAAAGTCATTAAAAACATATAAAACAAGGCTATTTATGTATATTTTGCATAAGTAAAACATATATCAAAATATAATAGCACATATTTGGTATTTTGATTTTTTATGCGCCTAAAAATAAATATGATTTAATACATCTGTATACAACTTATTATTACTTACGCATACAAACAACAATGTTATGAAAAAGTATTTAAAATGGGCCGGTCTCAGCCTCATTGCTTTAATGGTGGTTATGCAATTTTTCCAAATTTCAAAAACTAATCCCGCCTTAATAGCAGAACAGGATTTTATCAACATTCACAAGCCCTCAGCTGAAGTGACTAAAATATTGAAAGCCGCCTGCTATGACTGTCACAGTCATGAAACAGCCTACCCTTGGTACACTTACTTCGTTCCACTCTCCTATTGGATCAAAAATCACATTGTTGAAGGACGAGAAGAACTGAATTTTTCAACCTGGAGTACTTATGCAGCTAAGAAAGCAGACCATAAACTGGAAGAATGTGTTGAAAAGGTATCAGAAAAGAAAATGCCGCTCAGTTCATATACTATTACACATTCAGATGCTAAATTAAATGCTGAACAAATTAAATTGCTGAGTGATTATTTCAACAGCCTGCGAGATGGCTCTTCTGAAAAAAATAAAGAAGACGAAGACAACGATTAACATAGTAAGTACCAAATATCTGCATAGATGAAGTTCAATAATAAAAACAGTTGAACGATTCGTTTTTATAGTCTGTTTCATTTGGCTATTCTATGCAGGTCTTTGGATTTTCAATATATTCTCACTTAAAATAGCTCAGGCAGCTATACTAACTCAAGGTGTTATTTTATTGATGATAAGCGGATTGCTTGTTTTTCTTTATTGGATTTGGAAAGAAGCAAAACGATAATTTAATCATTACAACACCTATTTCCCAAAAATTAGATTTATGAAATCAGTACTTTTACTTCTGTTATTTTGTCTTCCAAGTCTCTGTTTTGCTCAGGAGTTGGAATATGTTTCTTCCGACAGCAGTCAAACACTTTTCAAAAGCCTGGACACAAAATTCCTAAATAAAGACGCATGGAGAAGCTGGTATTTGGGCAGTTCATCAGGCAATTTGAGCCTATACATGCCCTATTCAGGAGAGGATGCCTGGAGAGAATGGCAACTCGAAGGCCAGGGTTTCGATGCAAAAATCACAACGGTTTACAGCACAAAAGATGGCTGGAAAAGTTGGGATTGGCAGGGCAAAGAGCGCATTAACATTAGAACCAGCCATAACAGCGGCACAGATCTTTGGAAAAGTTGGGAAGTGGAAATGGATAATAATACCAAAGATTATCTTACTGTAAAAGTTCGTTTCTTTGGCAATGAAAAAGCATGGGCGGAATGGATGATTGAACATAGCGATGTCAATAAGGGGCAAATATTAATTCAGTCAAGATACATCAACGGAAAAAATCAATGGCAAACATGGGATATTACCGATAAAATGCCCAATGTCAATTCAGAACTAAAGGCTGCTGCAGTTTTTACAGCACTTTTTGCTTCGGTCATGCCTTATGCCAATCCCAGGGGTGCCTGTACTTTCAATGGATTTCCCTTGCATGGCGCTGTAAAATTTGTAGAGAGCGGTGAGGATATTAAAGTAAAATATGTCAGTTACGATGCAGATATCAAAGTGAAATTTGTTGAATGGTCGGCCGATGAATGCGGAGAATGGCAGGAAGTAAAAAGCGGTGAAGATTTCAAGGTTAAAATAGTCAGTTATGGTGAAGATCTCAAAGTGGAAAAAGTAGACTATTCACCCGGCATTAAAGATTAATCTTTTTAAAAACTATCATTTAAGCTTTATTTCCCAAAGTAAGCTATGATACCAGGATTTTTAATGTATTCATATTTAACCCAAAATCTAGCGATGACTATGTCATAGAATTAAATTGCTAACTTAAAAAAACACTAAAAATTATGAGCCATAGGCTCCGTTTCAGAATGGCGGAGGCAGTAGCTTATAGAAGCGGCCCTTTCCGGAACAGCACTAAACCTGAAAATTCGATAAAAAAGCAAACAATATCATGCTAATGTACGGTCTGGCCGATTCTGGTTTTTGATTGTTGGGTCGTTCTAACGACCCAACAATCAAAAAATGCATTGGCTCCGACTTGATTTTTTGTTACTTTTGGATCAAGCCAAAAGTAAAAAAGAGATAAAAAAGGCTTTAGCCTTTTGGGAAATACA
>CAINVS010000716.1 GCA_903854205.1 uncultured Bacteroidota bacterium
AAAATTAGTTTTTCGGGTTTTTTCTATTAGGTAATTAATATTTTGAATCAATTGATCTAATTCAGAATTTACGGCTTCGCCTTTCAAAAGGAAAGTGTTATATCCTGAGATTTTTTCATCGAAGGGCTTTTTAAATAATTCGTACAATGCATTAATAACATTTTCTGATTCAATTGATTCAATATTTTTCCATTTTTTAATAAGATCTTTGATTTCCGAATCTATCAGATTATTTTTTCTATCAATAAGATTTAGCACTTCTTTTTCATTAATAAAATCAATTTCTTTGAAAATGGCTAGAGCAAAAATTGGCTCTTTATCTATGCATATATTTAAGTTGTTAACTGCCTCTGAAATTTGGTTGTTTCTGATTTGATATTTCGCTAATAAAAATCTGTTATGAGTTACATTATTATATTTCATTGCCTTTGACTGAAGATTCGCTGCTTCTTCAAAACGCCCAAGCACGTATGCTGCAAATGCAGCTTTGTCATATGAATCGGCGACTAAAAGTCCAATTTTTTCCTCAGAATTGTTTAGTTCAGAATTTACTGTATTAAAATTATTGGTTAATACATTGGCTAAATGGGCTGCATTGCTATCGCTCTCAACACTGGCATATTTAGCAGCACGCAAGAAATACTCAAGTGCTTTTTCGGGATTGATGTATTTCTCAACATATAAAAAGATGCAACCTAATCTGTGTAAAACAAAATAATCTTGCTTCATCAAGGATTCCGCCTTAAGCAGTTCCTCAAGTGCATCTGCATATAAATCCTCATCTTTCGATGCATTGACGAAAAATTTGACTCCGAGTTCTATACTATGTTGTCGCTCCTTTTCACTATCGGGGACCCTCAATAATTCCGCAATATTATGCAAAAGTAGGTTGCTTAGTTTTTGTTGCTCAATTTGGATATCCAAATTCCTGTTTATGAAGTTTAATGTTTGGTTAACTATATTTAGACCACCCAAAACATTTGCTTCTAAATTTTTAATCGCCAGAACTTGTTCCTTCGAGGCTTGATTTATATACTTTCCAATTGTATCTGCACCATATTTTACAAGTGAAGTGTCTTTCGTATAGTCTAGATAGCTATCAATTAGATTAGCATTTTCTTTCCATGGTCTCCAATAGCCAAAAACGAAAGATGGTTTTGATGCTTTAATATTGCTCATAGTATTGCTTTTAATTATATTCGAAATTACCGCTAACGTTTTGCAGCTAAAAGAAGTTGGCGATTTCGGAGACGAAAACTGCCTGCCACCACTGAACTTAATACGAAGCACAAAACTTTATTAAACCACTGAACCGCCAATTTCTTGTAGGTGCTGTTATGCACAGGTGTTCTTCTTGTCATCCTATAAATTGTTTATGTTCACACCATTATTTGTCAACCAATTATTATCTAGTCTGCCAAAGTTTGGATTATTATTATGAACCCAATGATTCAATAATCTAACCATTGAACGATTAACAGGTGCACCAGCTCCAGAAGGAGTAAATATATTTGTCGTAAGTCGTCCTATCATACAACTGTGATTAATAATTAGATTCCATTGAACCGCCCAAATACCAGTCGGTCGCCTTGTAAAATAAATTGTTTTAATTTGTGGATTGTTGCATAGATAAGTAATTATGTTTTGTGTATTCCAATTCACCTGTCCTAATGCATTTAGTTGTTGCAAACCGCCAATAATTCCATTTTGTCCATCTTGTATTAAATTGTATTCGAGTCCATTAAAAATCACATTGTCATTTGGAAGAAGTTGGTAAACTGGGTTGTTGTTATGAAGTACTTCAAGTACAAGGTCAGAGAATGTCAGTTTTAATTTTTTACACAGGTCAAATATTTCCAGTAATGTCGGATTGAGGATTGCTGGTGGATTGCCGTTTGGTGGCATTCGTCTGTTTGGAATAACAACTGCGTTATGTATAAACAAATTCTTAAAAGCTGTCCAAAAAAAGTTTCTGCCATAAAAAAAGTCCGCAAAATTTGCATTAGGTGTGTCGGGATTAAATGTCCCAACAATCATTACTTCAGGTTTGTAGGGAGTTATGTCAAGAATGGCATTGTGAGTTTCAAATCCATTTCCAAAATTTGTCTGATAGAATTTGTGCTGTATTGGCATAGTTGTTTGTTTTTTAGAAGGTCGTTTTCTTTTTACACTTGAGCATAACGGTTTGCAGCTACAAGAAGTTGGCGATTTCGGAGACGAAAACTGTCTGCCACCACTGAACTTGATACGAAGCACAAAGCTTCATTTAACCACTGAACCGCCAATTTCTTGTAGGTGCTGTT
>CAINVS010000717.1 GCA_903854205.1 uncultured Bacteroidota bacterium
AAAATCCTTTTCGATGATCCAGCGCAATACATTCGTATGTTCAAAAGCAGGCTGTCCCTTCTGATTTCCGAAATTAAATATAATTATTCCGTTTTCATTGCGGACAAAACGTCCGGTCAGGTCTACCCTATTGTCTTTGCCATTTATAAAATTATGAATCGCCTGCATATCATTTTTGATTGGCTTTTCATGTACTTCTCCTGTTACAACATCAATCCAGTCAATGTTTTCGTAATATTTAAGCTGCCCGAACAATACCTCAGCAGTAGCGCGGGTATCTGCCAATGCATCGTGAGCAGAGGTCAGTTCTTTTCCGCAAAAGAATTTCAATGCCGCTCTGAGTGTGCGGGGTTCCATTTTGTAGAAAATCTGCAGACTGTCTACCAGTCGGCGACCGTCCAAAGTAAAGGCCAAACCGATCCGGGCAAATTCCTCAATCAATAAAGGAATATCGAAACGGTTGGAATTATATCCTGCTAAGTCTGCATTGCCTATAAAATCGAGCAGTTCAACCGCCAACAGTTTAAAAGGAGGAGCATCTTTAACCATCTCGTCAGTGATGCCATGAATCTTAATAGCCTCAGGATTGATCGGTTGTTTGGGATTGACCATATAGTTTTTTTCAACTACAGTGCCATCAACAGCATATTTTATAAGCGCAATCTGTATAATTCTGTCCTTGTAAACATCGCCTCCGGTGGTTTCCAGGTCAAAGAAAATGAGCTCTTTATCGAGATTCAATTGCATTGTTATAGATTTTTTAGTTCTGATTTACTCCTTTTCAGGAAGATAGTATGACAAAGATAAGCTTTTTGACATTGGTACAATAACTTAGCGCATTTAAAAGCAGTATTTTTCTTGGGCTTACAAAAACTTGAATGCTTAAAATTTTAAAAATATTCTATAATTTTGAGTACCGGATCATCCAAATATAATCTCATGATAGAATTTAAAAACATAGACGAATATATTGCTAATTTTCCTGAAGATATACAACAAAAACTTCAGGAAATAAGAAAACTTATTAAAGATACTGCTCCAAATGCAGTAGAAAATGTCAGCTATGCGATGCCTACCTTTAAACTTAAAAAAAATATAGTACATTTTGCAGCCTATACAAATCATATAGGATTTTATCCGGGTCCGTCCGGAATTGAGGCTTTTAAAGCTGAATTAAAGGATTATAAATTTTCGAAAGCTGCTATCCAATTTCCGCATTCTAAAACGATTCCTTTTGAACTGATTAAGAGAATTACGGAATTTAGGGTAAGGGAGTTGAAAGATAAAAGATAAAAAATAAAAGATGAACCAGAGGACCGCGCAGCGAAAGATGAAAGATGAACCTAAGTACTGCGAAGGGATAATTGAACCAGCCATAAGTAAATATGAAAACATAGTAACATCAGCGCAAGATGTTTAGCACAAAATGTGAGAAGAAGTAGCAAAAGCTTCTAAGAAGCGCAACATAAAATAAAAATGAATTACTAAATCAGTCAACAATCGACTATCTTCAATCAATCTAAGCTCTTTTTCTTAAAAAGATAAAACCCAAAAGACCCAAAAACAATAAAGCAAAGACTGGGGCAATATTAATCCAATAATTACTTTCCTTTTTTGCCAATTTAAGCGCTTTATAATTCCCCCAAAAGGATCGGAGAAGCCCAATAGATCGGATGTGCGGTCATTTCACCGGCATCTGCAATAAAATCCAATTTAGCCAGACGTATTGGCCACTTTGCCGTAAATTCGATTTGAGCTAATCGACTTTTTTTAAATAATTAATTTATTGACACTATCCAACCATGAACATCATGCCATGTCATAATAGAGTGAAGCCAAATCAGGATGATGACTACCATATTGTAGTTTAAGTCTCTTTTCTAGCATATAATCCATAGCTGTATTTTTTTTCTTGCGTGTATGCTATGTCTTCGACAATCCTTGAGCAGAAAATGAGCTGTCGAATATGCAGGGGAATGCCTTGGTATATGTTTTTTTGATAGCTGATTACAATAAACCACCGGAAACTTTAGTAGGTTTAGCATTCAAATTAAGAATTTTTTCACCTACATAATCTATCTTGAATAAATTCAGGTCTGAGGATTTTCTACCACTAAAACAATTTATGGAGACATCGAAATTCAAATTTTGAATGGATTCAAAAGCCGCTCTACTTATTTTTTGGTTGGCAAAAATAAATTTTCCATCCTTATAAAGTTCAAAAGTAAAGGAACCAAGTTTAATTTGATCCATTTCATCATCATAGTAGTTTTTTTGACTAGTGCTGAGATTAGCCAAAGGCTTAGCACTCAAATCAATTTGTACCATCAAGCTTTCTTTTTTGCTATTCAGTAATTTGTCTATTTCCGAGCTCAAATCAAAATTAAGCTCAAAAGAAGGAATATTGATAGAGTCTCCAATAATAACAAAACGATCGTCTACCGGAATATTATTGGCAGGTATTTTTTTCGCTGTTTTTAGGTTGAACATACTAAACTCTTCCAAGCCTTCTTCATTAACCCAATGAATTCTAATCAAATCACTATCTAGCTTTTGAATAAAATTATTTGTAACAGGTTTTTCTTTTTTTGTGGGTAGCGGAGCGAGCATATCGTCTCTAATTTCAAACTTACTAAGTTCAACCCAATTTTTACCATTCCAAGAAAGCAAATGACATTTGTTTAAACTAGACATATCTGCCCATAATACAACATAGCTAATATCATCAGCGCCATCCCCATTGAGATCTCCTTCATTTTTTAAATGGGCTAGTCCTAATTGTTGAGGCTCCGCACTGATAAGGTAGTTTGAAATCGTATTATTTTTAGAAATCAAAGAAGTTTTAGGTTCTTGAGCCATAATTTGGGTGATGACTTCTTTGTTGAGTCTTGCTTCTATTTTAAGTTTTGGAATTTCCTGATTTGTCTGTTTATGCTGATAAGACTCTATGAGCGTGTCTAGTTGCCCATCTCCATTGAAATCGCCGATTAGTGCGTAGCGATGGCCTATATTGTCATCAATGGCCGAATCTTTGGAGTTTTGGCTATTAGTATTACTCCCTGTACAGTTAATGTAAAGGAATGAAACAGTAAGAATAAATGTTAAGAAATATTGCATAATTTTTTAATTAAAAAGGCTGTCAAGTAAGTTTATATTTTCCTTGACAGCCGAGGTATATTTAAAGTTTATTGCCCTCAGGAACAATCCAGCCAGAGGGAATGACAAAACCTAGTGCACTTGATTCGCTAAATGTTTTTATGCAAACTGAATTGCTTTGGTTTCCACCTAATATGTCAAGCTGACCGTCCTTCCCACCAACTACGAATCCTACATGTCCTCCTCCTTCACGTGGAAATACAGCAATTGCACCAATTACTGGTTTATCAATAGCAGTGCCAAAATTTAAGTATGATTTAGCACGTATTCCATCATAACCACTTAGAGCTGTCTGTCCCCCATTATCAAGACAATAAGAAACGAATGCAGCACACCAATTAGCTTCATTAACGGTTCTATTTTCTGCCCATTCTTTATAGACATTTCCTCTTGCTTCAAATAGCATTTTTATAAAAGGATCATCCTTTACATTTACTTTGGTTTCTTTTTTTCCTATATAACCCCTTGCCTTCGTTATCCATTGAGGATCAGTTGCTTTTTGAGTGTTACTTGGATTTGGATTTGCTTGTTTTTTTACGATAATTGTTTCGCCTACAGCAAAACCTTCTTGTTTACCTTGGTCTGTAGTATATGTTTTTACCTTTTCTATGTTCCATAATTTTAAATCATCAACAGATACATTGCAATAAACGGCAATTTGGTTAATACCCCAGCCTGAAGGAACGACCATTGTACCCTCCGGCGAAATTTTAGGTTTTTCATTAATTTCCTCAATGACAGGAGCTGTAGATTGTTTTTTTACGATAATTGTTTCGCCTACAGCAAAACCTTCTTGTTTACCTTGGTCTGTAGTATATGTTTTTACCTTTTCTATGTTCCATGATTTTAAATCATCA
>CAINVS010000718.1 GCA_903854205.1 uncultured Bacteroidota bacterium
TGGTACATTTACCCTTGCAGGTTCTCCGACAAGTGTTCCTTTTAGCTTCACAGTTCGTGATGGTGATACATGGACAGTTGTTGTTACTGACACAAGCGGTTGTACAGATTCTACAACAGCGGTCTTTACTTATAATCTGGTCAACTGTCCTGATTTCTGTAATTTGAATCCGATTGTCGCAACTTCAGGATATAACTGTCTTTCAGACGGATCAGCTCTGGTAGAACTTACAATGGGCGGCGGTTTACCTTCTATTGACGGTTCAAACTATTCTGTAAGTGTTAATGGTTCAACTGTTATCGGTCAGACCTTTAACAATGCTCAGGTTCCAGGTGCAATAGGAAGTACAGGATTGATTTCCTTCCTCGTGAATGACGGCGACAGCTGGACGGCAATAGTCGTTGACGGTTATGGCTGTTCTGATACTTTGGGCGGTACTTATCTGTTCAATTTGACCAACTGCGCCAACCTCTGTCAACTGATGCCTGTTTTTATCAGTCCTGACCCGGTAGATTCTTCTGCTTACGAATGCAATGCTGACGGAACGGCTACTGTTACGCTGTTCTTCAGCGGTGGTGTTCCTGCAACTAGCGGCGGCAATTACAGTGTGGTTGTTAGCGGTTCAACAATTGCCGGTGAAAACGGTACTTTCACTTCAGGTTTGGGCAATTATAGTTTCAATGCAAATCCAGGAGATAACTGGCAGCTAATTATAACAGATGCCAATACCTGTGCAGATACTGCATTTGGAGTGGTGAATTTTAATCCTATTGTACTTTCAGTTTCAGGCTATACCTGTGATGTGGACGGCACAGCCGAATTTACCTTGTCAATGTCGGGCGGAAATCCTGCTACTGACGGATCAAATTACATCCTTACTGTAATGGGTCTTACAACAGGTGGCAATGTTTATCAGACTCCGGTTGCCGGAACAATAGGTGATTCTTCAACTTATGTTATCTCGGTAGCTGACGGCGACATCTGGCAGATTTTTGCCAATGACGGTCAGAATTGTACAGTTAGTATTTCAGATACCTTTATCTGGAACGCAACCAACTGTTCCAATATCTGTAATGGCGTCGGATATACCAATGTAATGATCAACGGCGGAAGCGACAGCATTAGCTATGATTGTGATGGAAATGGCACAGCAATGCTTAACCTTGATTTCACAGGCGGACTACCCGGCTTGGGCGGCATAAACAACGGTTATACTGCTGATATTACAATCAATGGCCTTACAACTACTGAGAATATTACTGCTGTAGGCGGCTTGGCTTCTTATGTATTAAATCTACAGGATGGTGATGTTTGGCAGATAATTTTGAATGATGGACTCGGTTGCGGATTTGATACCTTGGGCGCAACTTTCGTATCAGTCAATGCTATTGCGCAAACAGATGTAACTTTTGAAGTAATGATTGGCGAACCTGCACAGCTTATCGGCAGCAACTCAACAGGAAATATTACAAGCTATGCTTGGTCTCCGCTGGGTTCTATCAATAATCCTACAGCGGCAAATACCTTTACGTTGCCTATTCAAACAACAACATATGTACTTCAGGTACGCGATGCCAATGATTGTGCAGACAGCGACAGTGTATTAGTACGCGTAGGTGCCTGTGTTCCTGACCATGCAGGTTTCACGCCAAATGCTGATGGTGTCAATGACCTTTGGGTTATCCCCTGTTTGGGTCTTTTACCCGGTGATTTGGAAGTCTATAACCGTTGGGGTCAGATGGTTTATATGAAAGATAATTATGACAATAGCTGGAACGGTACTCATTTCCAAACCAATCAGGATTTGCCGGATGCTACTTACTACTATGTACTTAAAGTAACTTATCCGATGTACACCAATCCAATTATTTACAAAGGAACGGTCACAATTATAAGATAAAACACCCGGGGAGGGCGAAAATCCTCCCCACATTTTTCTTTTGTCATAATCAACTTATAGAACATATCAGGGAAAATAGCTCAAAGCTTTATTCTCTTTTAAATATTAAAAGACATGAAACAATTATTATCCATATTCGCAGTACTTCTGTTTATTCAGTCAGTGCAGGCACAACAGGAACCTCTGTTTGCACAGTATATGAACAATACATTTCTGATTAATCCAGCAGTTGCCGGTTCAAGAGGCACGCATGGCATCAATCTTTTTCACCGATGGCAGTGGGTTTCATTTCCTGGAGCTCCAAAGACTTTTGGTGTTAGCTATCAGGGAATGATCAAAGATGTTCATGGCGTTGGCGGTTTAATTTTTTCTGACATCACGGGCCCCTCAGTTCGAATAGGCATGAAAGGTTCTTACGCCTTCCATATTCCGCTGGGCGATGAAATGCGTCTTTCTATAGGTGCTGCCGGCCGATTGGTTCGCAATAGCATCAACACCCGCACGATTACTTTTTTACAGGACAATGACGCTGCTGTTGCCAATGCTTCAGAAGCGGTTTGGGGCGGAGACGCTGAATTTGGTTTGTATTTTTACAGCCGTGATTATTATGTAGGTTTTTCTGCACCAAATTTGATCCAAACAAAAATTGACTTCGGCGCTAATCCTACAGGTCGAGATCCATTGGGGAAAGGCTATCGTCATTACTTCCTGACTGGTGGTTATAAATTTAGAATTCCTGAAAAGAAGATGATTATAGAACCTTCAGTGATGATGAAATATGTAAAAGGTCCACGACCTCAAATTGATGGCGGCGTGACGCTTAGACTTTTAAATGATCAGCTGGCATTTGGTGTTTTCTACCGCAGTCCCGGTTTTCTCTCCTTCCAAACAAAATTTGTCTTCGACAATCAGATTCCTTTGCTAATTTCCTTTGACTTGTCAACTGCTAAGTTTCAAAACTATAGTGTTGGCGCTACAGAGGTAGTTTTGGGTTATGATTTCAAAGGTACTCCAATGTTTGAAAGTCCAAACGGGCCTGATATTCCACAGAGTACTGATAAATAAAAATAGTCTTATAGATTTATCCATAAATAAGGAAAGAAGCGGGTTTTCATATGCTGTGAAGCAAGGATGACTTTCTTCTTTCCTTTTTCTATTATAAGATTAAAGATTAAAGGCTTGCTGCTAAAAAATAATTTATTATGAATTATGAATACATAATAATGCGAATCAAGTGTTGAAATATATTGAAAAGTATTGATTTATTTAAAAAAACTAAAAATTACGAGCCGAAGGCACCGTTTCAGAACGTCGGAAGCACCAGCATATAGAATTGGCCCTTTCGAGTATAGTGCTAAGCCTGAAAATTCAATAAAA
>CAINVS010000719.1 GCA_903854205.1 uncultured Bacteroidota bacterium
GGTATTAATTCAACTATTAATGTTTGCAAGTTACGCAATCCTGATAAAACTTCCAATTGTTTAACAGCCTTTAGCTTAATTTCGTTCCTTATTTCCAGCCTGTTAATACTTTGTAAAATCAATTTGGCAATTTCTTCGGCAGGTTTTTCCAAAAAATTTCCAAGGATAGCTAAAATTAATTCCTCAGGTTTTTCAGATGACAAAAACTCCGTATAGGGGATTGAATTGAAGTCGAGAACATTGTATCTGAAATTAATATTTTCATGTTGAATTTCTGTAGTCATTGCAGAATTTCCCTTTCCCAGATAAAAAACCTGTTGATAAATGGGTATTCCATATTTTTTATACAGCATGGAATAATATAGCAACATCCTTTCTGCCATTTTAAAATCTGCAGTAGATTGAAATTCAATATGAAGGATAAATTCCGTGAACGGATTTTGATTGCTGATTTTTTTCAAAAAATCGGGTACTGTTTCAAGCGTGATTTGTAAATCATCTGCTAATTCTTCCGCCAGTTCAAATTCCAGATTTAATAATTTTTTGGTTAGTGGTAGGAAAATTTCTTCCAGGTTTTCCTTTATAATTTTGTCATATTCTTTTGCCATAGTATTTTGGGGACTGATCTTGTTCAAATATAGTCCCAAAAAAGAAGAAAAGCAAGTTTTGAAACAAATAAATTGAATGAATATGTTTTACAATATTAAAAGAACCAAAAAATACTGAAGATGTAAAATCGTTTCATAGGAGTATTTTAATAATAATATTATTTGGGCCTGCCCACAAGGGTCGGGCTATTTGCTCCAGCAGCTGCATTGCATTCCGCCGCGTCCGCTGCTATCCCTCAGGCAGAGCTTCGCTTATTTTTTCATAAAAAATGCCGCTCCGATGGAACTCTGATCTATTTGTGCCCTGACGGACTACAAAAATATCGCCCCGCTGGAGCTGACATTATTAACGGTCTAACTCATTTAGACGCCGGCAAATCAATTCCAAGATTTTGTCATTACAGATACCGGGATTTAAATGACACCATAAAAAATCGGCCCCTGAGATCAATTTCTCAGAGGCCGATTTTATTCTTATCTCTTTATAAGATTGAAATAGATATTTTAGTGTTAAAAGGTTTTTAAAAATTTATGAATCTTTAAGATAACTTTTTAACTTGCATACTTGAAGGCTATATTTTGATTATTAATCTAATAAAAGTAAGCTTTGTCTGCTATTATTGTAAAAGATTACAAATAAGAAACATATCATTATTTATGCTCGACTACTTAAACCAAATTATTTAATTTCAAATTTAACACAATGCGTACAATTACAAAATCACTTATGGCTTTTGCCATTCTCGGTTTCCTTATGACTTCTTGCGGACAAAGCGATGTTTGCAGTTGTCTTGAAACCAGACTTGCTATGGAAAAAGAAGTTTTTGCTGCCAAAGATGACAAGAGCAAAATTGAAGAGATCAGTAAAAAATATGAAGCGAAAAAAGAAAAATGCCAAGAATTGGGTAAAGGCAAATCTAAAGATGAGTTAAAGAAACTTAAAGAAGCCTCTGAACAATGCCCTGCCAACAAGGAACTGGAGAAAATGCGTGATGAAAGACGCAAAGAAAGAGAGGCGAAAAGAGCAGAAAAAGAGAAAGAATATGAAATAGAGAAAAAGAAAATGGAAGAAGA
>CAINVS010000720.1 GCA_903854205.1 uncultured Bacteroidota bacterium
AATAAGCAAATAACACAGCACCATTTAAGTACATGCAGTTTTGACTTTAGGACAAATACCGTAATAACAAATAAACCAATCAACGTTAAAATGATCGATAGGACGCCCAGGTCATGCAAGGGTGTTGCGATTAAGAAAATGAGTATTATGTTCGCAATGCCTATACCTTTTAAAATAATAGCCCATTGTTTGGATGCGATCTTTTTTGACATATTGATAAAAAAGATTCCATAACCAACCGCGAGGAATGCCATTCCAATAAGTGCCCAAATCCTGCCAGGGTTTTCTGAACCATTGAGCGCTTTCGGTGCAAACAAATTGCTTAGGAAATTTTTGGACCAGTCAAACCCGACAGCATTTTTGTCCACCAAGGAGCCGCCAGGATAAAATAAGGATGCTATTACGATGAACATCACGGAAATGACCAAGCATATTAAAACCGAATGTTTCTTAAGTATTTGCTTCATTGTTAAACTTTGCATTTGTCGAATATATCACCAATACCTAAGCAGTCGTACTGCTTATAAAATCAATCCTTTAAGTTCCCTCTAGGTCTTCTGCCGTTCTTTTCTTTATAAGCCTGGATATGCTCGCTTTCAATGCGCTTTGCTTCTCTCCGTCCTGAAATATCATGTATAAGTATGCGTGTAAAGAATCTTGCCCAATTGTCTATCTGGTTGGCAAACCGCAGCTGGGTACGCATCCTTTTTGACATACCATCTTTTTTACTTATTGGGCCACTACTGATACCATATTTGAAGATATCATAATCAATTTTGTCAACTATTTCGTAGAGGTGATGTAGTTCTTCGCTATCGTCAGAATTTTTATGTGCCATCTGATTTAGGTCAATTGCCAGTCTGCTTTATTGCTTTGAGTTTCATAATTATAGGTTGGCGTATAATTGAATGGAATACCCATCTTTAACTCAAAAGCATCCTCCGCCAAATACAGCAACGGCTCAAAAACAATGTCATTTGGCATTTGAGTGGGGTCATTTAGCACCTTCTCATAATAATCCCTCCCTTCAGCAACTACAGCGCAACGAGCATACAAAAAGTCATCTGCAGATATAAAGTTGTCCGGCTCTTCAACGGCATAAACGGTTGCATGTGCACGTGTATCCAAATAATACAGCTTCATGGAAAGCTTATCGTGAAAGAGATAAATACTTGATACGGGCATTTTGGCAAGCATTTTTACGGCAGGTATCGTTTTGTTCTCTAAACCTTTTTTGGCCCAATCAATTTTCCCGATAACGCTCCAAAAATCATCTTCTGAGAACAAGTCGTCCGCAGGCGATTTATCCTGAAATCGAATTTCGACTTCGGTTGTTTTGCCGAATTTTTGTTTCAAATCGCTGATAAACTGACTGTCCAGGTCGTTCAGGTGGACATTTAGTACAGTTGTCATGATGGCATTATTTTGTTGAACAACAAATATAGGTGCAGGAGAGGACTTGTGCAAACTGTTTTCGATGGGCGGACAAATCTGGATCGCTGCCTACAAATGTTCGACTTCTCCGAAGTCGTG
>CAINVS010000721.1 GCA_903854205.1 uncultured Bacteroidota bacterium
TCAAAAGTAAAAAACTCAACCCTGCAGTCTTTGTTTACTACGCAGAAATTACGCTTGTCAACGGTGAAACTGTTATCAGAAAAGGTGATGTGACACTGATTAGGTAATAGCTTATAACAATAAAATATAAAATGGGGCGTCCATTAACTTGGATTGCCCCTTTTATTAATCTCTATACAGGACTGATTATATTAACTTAATGAATGGGCACAAAAAAAGCACCCAACCGATTGGAAGGGCGCTTGAATTACCATGAATGGCAATGGATTATTTTAAATGTAAGGAATCTTCTATTATTTGACGGTAATATTCCTCATAGTGTGGGACGATATTTTCTAAGGAATACAATTGAGCATTTGCAAGGGCTGCTGCTCGGAATTTTTGATGAATTTCATCGTTTTCAATAATTGTCAGGGCATTTTTAGCCATATCATCCACATCTCCTACATTACTTAAGAAACCTGTTAATCCGTGAATGTTGACTTCAGGAAGTCCTCCTGCATTTGAAGAGATTACGGGTACTTCGCAGGCCATAGCTTCTAAAGCAGACAATCCAAAGCTTTCACTTGCAGAAGGCATAATGAATAAATCAGCAATTGCCAACAGTTCTTCCACTGCATCCTGTTTGCCCAAGAAGCGAATGTGGTCGCAAAGACCCAATTGGCGACAAAGCATTTCCACATTTTGACGTTCGGGACCATCCCCAACAAAAATTAATTTGGCAGCTATATTTTTAACAACCCTTTCGAAAATATAAACAACATCTTCCACCCGTTTTACTTTGCGAAAATTAGAGACATGGATCAAAATCTTTTCTCCATTGGGAGCTATTGCTTTTTTGAAATGCTCTTTATTCGTTTTTTTAAATCGGTCGAAGTCGATAAAGTTATAGATAACTTTTATGTCTTTTTGAATATTGAAATTTTCGTAGGTATCTTTTTTAAGGCTTTCAGAAACGGCAGTAACTCCATCAGATTTATTAATAGCAAAGGTTACAACCGGTTCGTATACAGGGTTTTTCCCAACTAAAGTAATATCGGTACCATGAAGTGTAGTAACTGTGGGAATATATATTCCTTCAGAAATCAGTATTTTTTTTGCCATATAGGCTACTGAAGCATGAGGGACAGCATAATGTACGTGCAATATATCCAGTTTCTCATATTTGACCACATCAACCAATTTACTTGCAAGAGCAGTTTCATAGGGCGGATAATCAAAAAGGGGATAGTCGGCAAATCTGACCTCATTATAAACTATATTTTCATGAAAATGTTCCAAACGTGCAGGTGGGGCATAGGTTATAAAATGAACTTTGTGTCCACGCATTGCCAAACCTTTGCCAAGTTCTGTAGCTATAACACCACTGCCGCCATAAGTTGGGTAACATACAATTCCTATTTTCATAGAGGGTTAGATTTGAGTCAAAAAAGGATTGCAGAATTAAAGACAAGATAGTCTAATAATTCTGCAATCCTTTAAAATTTTATCCGCAAAAGAATTATTATTTATCTTCTAATGCAGCTGTAACATTATCAAGAGGCAGTTTGTTGATTGTGGGGTCATACTTTTTATCATAACCTACATATATATGTAGCCAAACGGCTCTTGCAAGACGAGCAATTAGAGGAAAAATAAATAGTCCACCTAAAATACTGACAGCAAAAGCACCTTCTACAGACCAGTTGAGAGCTAAAATCAAAATGCCAACTGTAGATAGCATATATCCACCACTAAGGGCATAACCCACATACATTGCACCCCAATAAAATCCCGGCTCCAATTCGAAAGGCTGTTTGCATACAGTACATTCCTTATGCATTTTATAGATACCCTGAGAAATTGGAGCACTGTACATGTTACCTTGATGACATCGTGGACATTTCATGCCAACAATAGCTGCCACTTTACTTTTCTTTGCCATAATACTTTAAATTATAGAATCCTTGATACGGAGTATGGTAAATAATTTGCAAGTTTGGGTTAAAGTAAGTATTTTTAACTTTCTTCCCATTTTGATAATGCAAAGGTAGAAATTTCTAACCGTAAAAATATTGACCAAAGTCACTAATGATGTTAAAAATGTCAATTATATAAAAATATGTTAATTTATTCATACTTTTAAAACATGGAACAAATCTCAACTGAACAATTGCAAAGCTTTATTGAAGCAGCACTTTATGAAGATATCAAAGATGGTGATCATACCTCGCTCGCCTGTGTTCCTTCAGATGCGTACGGAAGTGCCAGGTTATTGGTCAAAGATCAGGGAGTGTTAGCGGGTGTAGATGTCGCAATGAAAATATTTGAATTTGTAGATCCGGGAATGCAGATGAAAGTGCATATACAGGACGGAACTGCAGTAAAACACGGTGATGTAGCTTTTGAGGTACATATGCCAAGTCAGGCAATATTGAAAGCTGAGCGTGTTGTTCTAAATACTATGCAGCGAATGAGTGGAATTTCAACAATGACCCGCCAATTTGTGGAAGCAGTTGAGGGTTTGCCTGTGAAAATTTTGGATACCCGTAAAACTACGCCATTGCTTCGGTTTTTGGAAAAATTGGCTGTGAGAATCGGGGGAGGGACTAATTACAGAGATGGATTATATGATCGCATCATGATAAAAGATAATCATGTCGATTTTTGCGGCAGTATTGAAAAAGCAATTAATAAAGTACATCAGTACCTGAAAGATAAAGCACTGAATTTGAAGATTACTGTAGAGGTCAGAAATCTTAAGGAATTGGAAGAAGCAATGAAAGTTGGTGGAATTGAAAGGATTATGCTTGATAATTTTGATACAGATACCATGAAAAAGGCAGTCGCCATTATTGACAAGCTATATGAAGTTGAAGCTTCAGGGGGTATTACACTTGACACTGTAAGAAGCTATGCAGAAACCGGAGTTGATTTTATTTCTGTTGGAGCGTTAACACATTCATTTAAAAGCATGGATCTAAGTCTTAAAAAAATGTAAATATATTTTTAGGCTCAGACTATTGTTGCTGCCGTTAAAACGCATAAGGTTATAATAAGTAACCAAAATTTCGGATCGCGATACCATATGTTATCCTTTTCAAATAAAACTCTCATAATCTGATAGAGGACAAATCCGTAAAATATTGAAATGATTATCATAATCAGGTTTTTTAATTGAATAGCTAAAATTTCGCATAAGTAATTACTATTGAAAATTAAGTACTTGAGCAAAATTATTAATAGGTTTGGTGCTTCAAAAAAATCTGTTTTCCGACATTGTTACAAATTCTATTCACTGCAA